>USFX01000221.1 GCA_900553965.1 uncultured Prevotella sp. | reverse complement strand
GCTGCTGCTGCCGATGGCTGCGCTGCTGACACCTAATGTTCCGGAGGCTGAGGTGCTGGCCGGAATGAGGATAACGTCCTGTGCCGACATGGACATCGCCGCCGGAAGGATACTGAAGAAGGGCTGTGAGGCTGTTCTGATAAAAGGCGGCCACCTCGCCGGACGAAAGACTGACCGGTTTTATCGTGTCTTGGATGAGAACCGTTTCGTGGAAGGAAGCAGCGCCGTGGACGGATTCCGTGTCGTGGCCGGCGGTCTGATGATGTATGAATTTGCGTGCGACAACGTGCCGACGCGCAACACCCACGGCACCGGATGCACGCTCTCGGCGGCAATAGCGTCGTATCTCGCGTTCGGTTGTCCGGCCGGTGACGCCATCGCGCTGGCCAAAGACTATCTTACGGATGCGCTGAAGGCCGGCGCCGACGTGGAAATAGGCAGTGGGCACGGCCCTGTCAACCACTTTTTTGACCCGAAGAAACTGATTAAGATATGAAACAAGTACAGTTTATAACTCATAAGAACGACCGGTTCTCATACATTGACGGTGCCCGCATGGCGCTCGAAGGCGGTTGTCGGTGGATTCAGTTGCGCATGAAAGACGCCACGGACGACGAGGTGCGCGAGGCTGCTGCCGTCATCCAGCCCCTTTGCCGGGAGCATGAGGCAATCTTTTTGCTTGACGACCGCGTGGAACTTGCCAAAGAGCTGAAGGCCGACGGCGTGCATCTCGGGCGCAACGACATGCCCGTGAGTGAGGCGCGCCGCGTTCTCGGCGAGGAGTTCATCATCGGCGGAACGGCCAACACGTTTGAAGATGTGGAACGCCTGTGGCGCGAAGGAGCCGACTATATAGGCTGCGGCCCGTTCCGTTTCACCACGACAAAGGCCAACCTGTCGCCCGTGCTTGGCCTCGACGGCTACCGCAGCATCATCACCCGCATGGCTGCGGCCGGCATCGACCTGCCCGTGGTGGCCATCGGAGGCATACTCCGTGACGATATTCCGGCCGTAATGTCTACCGGTGTGCACGGCATTGCTTTGAGCGGAGCCGTGCTCGACGCTGAAAATCCGGTGGAGGAGATGAGGATGATAATCGAAGTAGACGAACAAGAAGTTAAGGAATAAAATGGAATTAAGGAGTCAAGCCCAATGCTTATGTGCCCATGTCACTTGCCATCGGTTTATGCTCATGCCATGTTGCTATTGGTTTAACTCCCTGAGTCCATTTTACTCCTGAACTCCCAGGCTTTAAAATTTTAAAAAGAGAAATATGAACAACAACATCAAAATCACATATCCGTCGTCCGACAAGGTATATATGAACGGACGGATATACCCCGACCTGCGTGTCGGCATGCGCCGCGTGCGCCTCACACCGACCGTTACGGTGGAGAACGGAGAGAAGAAAATGACGGAAAACGCTCCCGTCTATGTTTATGACACAAGCGGTCCGTACAGCGATCCCAACGTAGAGATTGACCTGAAGAAGGGACTTCCGAAGCTGCGCAAGCCGTGGACGGACGCCCGCAAGGAGGGAGAAACGCAGATGGCGCTGGCCAAGCGCGGCATCATTACGCAGGAGATGGAGTACGTTGCCATCCGCGAGAACATGAACTGCGCCGAACTGGGCATCGAGACCCACATCACTCCTGAGTTCGTGCGCGACGAAGTGGCCGCCGGACGCGCCGTCATACCGGCCAACATCAACCATCCCGAGGCCGAGCCGATGATTATCGGAACCAACTTCCTCGTGAAGATAAACACCAATATCGGCAATTCCCACCTCAATTCGAGCATCGAGGAGGAAGTGGAGAAGGCCGTGTGGAGCTGCAAGTGGGGTGGGGACACGCTGATGGATCTCTCCACCGGCACCAACATTCACGAGACACGCGAATGGATTCTGCGCAACTGTCCCGTGCCCGTGGGCACCGTGCCGATGTATCAGGCATTCGAGAAGGTCAACGGGAAGGCCGAGGATCTGACGTGGGAGATATTCCGCGACACGCTCATAGAGCAGTGCGAGCAGGGCGTCGACTATTTCACCATCCACTGCGGCATACGTCTGAAGAACGTACATCTGTCGCAGGGCCGCCTTACGGGCATGGTGAGCCGCGGCGGCAGCATCATCTCAAAGTGGTGTATGGTGCATCAGGAGGAGAGTTTCCTCTACGCCCACTTCGACGACATCTGCGACATCTGCGCCCGCTACGACGTTGCAATATCGCTGGGCGACGGCCTGCGCCCCGGCTCGACACACGATGCCAACGACGCGGCGCAGTTTGCCGAACTTGACACGATGGGCGAACTGGTGGAGCGTGCCTGGGCAAAGAACGTGCAGGCCTTCATCGAAGGACCCGGCCATGTGCCCATGCACAAGATTCGCGAGAACATGGACCGGCAGATAGAGAAGTGCCACGGCGCACCGTTCTACACCCTCGGCCCGCTCGTGACGGACATCGCCCCGGGCTACGACCACATCACGAGCGCCATCGGAGCGGCCATGATAGGATGGTACGGCACGGCCATGCTCTGCTACGTGACGCCGAAGGAGCACCTCGCACTGCCCGACAAGGACGACGTTCGCACGGGAGTCGTTACATACAAGATTGCCGCCCACGCCGCCGATCTGGCCAAGCAGCATCCCGGCGCCACCATTCGCGACAACGCCCTGAGCAAGGCCCGCTACGACTTCCGCTGGAAAGACCAGTTCAATCTGGCCCTCGACCCCGAGCGCGCGCTGGAGTATTACAAGACGTCAAACAAGACCGAAGGCGAGTTCTGCACCATGTGCGGCCCCAATTTCTGTGCCGCCCGCATCAGCCACTCGCTGAAGGATTGCGACAGATAAACCGAAAAACAAATGAAAACAAGGAGTGTCAGAGTTCGCATCACCGGATTTTGATACTCCTTTTTTGTATCCTTGTCCAATGCGTTACATCGTTATAACATCCCCCGATTTCATCCCCGATGAGGCTTCCCTGATATGCCGGCTCTTCGATTGCGGGCTCGACGTGCTCCATCTGCGCAAGTCCGGTTCTACGGTCGGGGAGTGCGCTCGGTTGCTTGATGCGCTCCCTGCTTCCATGTTGTCGCATATCGTCGTTCACGACCATTTCCAGCTTTGCCACGACTACGGTCTTGGCGGTGTCCATCTCAACCGCCGCAATCCGTCCGTTCCGTCTTTTGTCCGTTCCGCTTCCGGCCACTATACGGTGTCGGCCTCATGTCATTCCATAGCAGAAGCAGAGGAACGGAAAACGTCGGTAGACTATGTCTTTCTCAGTCCTATTTTCGACAGCATTTCCAAACAGGGCTATAACTCCTCCTATAGCCCGGAGATGCTCTGCGAGGCAGCCCGTCGCGGCATAATCGACGATAGGGTAGTGGCCCTTGGCGGTGTCACCGTTGAGGCCATACCACGGTTACGTGAATGGCATTTCGGTGGTGCGGCTTTTCTCGGAGACGTCTGGCAGCATGCCGGAACAGACGTTTTCGACCGTCATGCACGTGAACTGTCCCGCGTTCTGAAGACCATCTGAACATAATCGACAACAGCAAATCAGAAACTCCGGAGACCATGTCTGTGGTTGTAACATGGACTCCGGAGTTTCGGATTTATTGTTATATGACGTGTCCTATCATCCGACGCTGCCGCATCATTATTGTTATATGTCCCATTCTCCCGTACGGCGATAGTATATTTTAATAAATCTGAATAATCATTACTTTAACAATGGTTAATTCGTCTCCTGACCGCGATTTCTGACCTACGACGCAAAATAGCGGATTTTTCGCTCAAACAGGGAGCGCTGATAGTCAGGGAGTTACGAAAATGATGTTTTTCTGACAAAGCCGTAAGGCCCTCCCGATGTTGCAACAAGGCCC
>USFX01000220.1 GCA_900553965.1 uncultured Prevotella sp. | reverse complement strand
AGGTAGACTACAACCTGCCGCAGCGCTTCAAGCTCGAATATACCGACGAGGACAACCAGAAGAAGACACCGGTGATGATCCACCGTGCGCCGTTCGGCTCAATGGAGCGTTTCTGCGCCGTGCTCATTGAGCACACCGCAGGTCACTTCCCGCTCTGGCTCACCCCCGATCAGGTTGCCATCCTGCCCATCTCGGAGAAGTATAACGACTATGCCTCCCGCGTGGCAGACGAGCTTGACCGTGCCGGAGTGCGTGCCACGGTTGACAAGCGCAACGAGAAAATCGGCCGCAAGGTGCGTGACAACGAGCTCAAGCGAATTCCCTACATGGTCATTGTCGGCGAGAAAGAACAGGCCGACGGCACTGTCAGCGTGCGCAAGCAGGGCTCAGAGGAGCGCGGCGTGATGACTATCGCTGAGTTTGCAGACAAGATTAACGGTGAGGTTGCCGAGCAGCTGAAGGCTACGGACATCCGTCCGGAGTAATATCGGAACTCATTCATTGATAAAAATAAAGCGGAGAAGCCGGTCCTTAAGACTTGCTTCTCCGCTTTATTTATATGTCTTCATAATCAAAATAACATGTCTTCATAATCGAGATTACATGTTTTCGTAGTCAAAATCGCATGCTCCGTTGCCATCGTACCGGTCTCCGCTTTTGTCTTCAGTCAACGAACGGCATCTTTACGGAGAACTCGTGTTCACTCTTCACGACGTTTATTTTCTTTCCGTAGAGCGTATATTGCCGCCTCAGATTGTCGAGTCCCGTCCCGCTTGTCCCCACGTTTTTGCGCATTTGCAGATTGTTGGTGACAGTAATGCCGTCATCACCGGCATGGATTGTGATTCTCAGCGGCGATTTCGTCGTGTTTATGTTGTGCTTCAAGGCATTCTCCACGAGCATCTGTATGCTTGCCGGTATCACGGTGCGCTGCAAATACGTCGTATAGTCACCGGTTTCGATGGCGAGCGTGTCGCCGAAGCGTATCGTTTCCAGATAGATGTATGAATGGACAAACAGCATCTCCTCTTCGAGCGTCACCGTCGGCCGGCCTTGGGTCATGAGCAGATAGCGGTAGACGGACGACAGTTTCTTGGCGAACATATTTGTCTTGTCAGCGTCCTGATATGCGAGCGACGCCAAAATGTTGAGGCTGTTGAAGAGAAAGTGCGGACTGATACGGTTTTTCAGGGCCTCCAGCTGATAGATAGCTCTTTCCTTTTCCATCTCTCCCAACCTTCTCTCCGTGTCGGCCTGTTGCCTGTGATATATGTATATCTCAATCTGCGAGACGATAATCCAGTTTATCGGAATAATTGTTATGGAGTTTTTTAGAACCTCGTCAATCGTCTTGTTGCCATACATTATTATATAGTTGATTAAGGCGGTAGAAACGATGCTCAGCATTGTCGTCACGGTGAGGTCAACGGCAATCCTCGCCGCATTGCTTCCGCCGGCTTTCCGTCGGTTGATGACGTTGATGGTCCATAGGTCCATAAACCCGAGCAGAATACAGAACGGAAGGTTCAGTGCAAACCTGTTTATGAGTATTTCCGTTGTCAGAAAGTTGCTGATAATGCTGTAGGAGAGGAGTATGACGAGCAGCGAAAGACTGATCATACTCAGAAACAGCAGCCCGCCGGAAATCCCGTTGAGCGGTGCCAGCCATGCCGGCAAGCCGGAGTTGCGTTTTTGTTTTTCAGAAATCATATCCAATAGCGTCGGTTTTCATCTTTCGTTCACGTCCTCCCCGTCCATCCACCGCAGGAAACCGGCCGCCCGGCTCCGGCTCACAATCACCTCGTGGGGGCACTCCGGACTGAGATGGAGTTTCATCCGTCCGCCGAAATGGCGCGTGCTTTTCCTTATGGCCATGATGTTGGCGATGCAGTTGCGTGACACGCGGAAGAACATCCGGCCGTCGACCATCGTTTCGATGCTGTCCAGCGTGTGGTCCGTGATGTATCGCCGTCCGTTGAAGAGATGCAGCCACGTATATTTATCCTCACTGTAGAAGAACGCCACGTCGGCCGTCGCCACATGGAGGAACATGTCTCCGGCCTGAACCATGAAGCGGCTCTTCCGTTCCGTCACGTCCAGTCCGCGTCTCATCCGTTGCCACTCCGGCGCGGACGGCCGCAGCTCCCGTCCGCGTTCAAACCTGCAGAGAGCCGCTTCGAGGTCAGTCTCTTCTATCGGTTTGAGCAGATAGTCGATGCCGTTGACCTTGAAGGCTCTGATGGCATACTCATCGTATGCCGTGGTGAATATCACGGGAATGTCCGTATCACATACGTCGAACACCTCGAAACACAGTCCGTCGGCCAGCCTTATGTCGGCTATCATCACGTCGGCCGCCCCCTGACCGAGCAGCAGCGCCGTCTGTTCAACCGTGTCGGCCCATCCCGCGAGCGTCCATCCGGGGCGCAACCGCGTCATCATCCGTTTAATCTCCTCGTATGCGAAGCGCTCGTCTTCAACTAAAATATATCTTGTCATCTTTTTCTTTCAGTCTTCCAAAGTTACGGTTTTTTGTCTTTCGGGCAAAAGAAATGCCGCATTTTTCGTTTTGTTAAGATGCAGCCGCCTGTTCTTTCGTCCGCCGTTCCGTCACAACCCGTATGAAACACCGGCGGTGAAGGACAGCGCCGGATTGAAGTAACGCTTGTCGCGGTCCTCACGGAAACTTTCCGCCAGCCCGCGCAGACTGCGGTCCGTTATGTCCGCACTGCGCAGCCATGTGGCTCCGAAGCTCGCGAACAGAGCCGTCTTGCGGTCTATTCTCACCGACGGACGCAGACGTGAGCCAATCCTCGCCGACGAATAAATCTGCGGTTTCCCGTCAATCTCCGTAACGGCCATCATGCCGTCCATCTCCACCGCCACAAGCTCAATCCTCATCCGGCGTCCTATTTTCGTAGCCACGGCCACCTCCATGCCGCTCGACAAATCCACCTTCAGCTCAAACCGTCCGCGGCTCATCCAACTGAACCACATCATCGGCATAACCATCGGCACTCCGTAGGCATTCGTCAGCCCGCCGCCCACACCGATGCTCATGCCCCTATTGATGCGATAGATGAACATGGCTCCGCCGTTGGCCAGCAAACTTTGCGCCCTAATCTCGTCCTTCGGGGCATACACTCCGCATCCCGCCGCCATCATCAGACTCCATCGCCTGCCGATCGGCCGTGTGTGGATGATAGTTATGCCGGCGTTCACGATGTTCTCCGGATTCATCTCCGCCGCCTCTCCGTCACAGCCGAGCGTGGCGTAAGAAGCGCTCAGCGCCGCCTGCCATGCCGTCACGCGGCCGAGACTGTCGGTCTTCGTGCCGAGCGGAATGGCCACCCTTGCCGTCACCCTCTCCATCGTTCCGCCTCCATAGCGGTTGCCCTCTTCGTCCCTCAGCGAGCTCCGGGCGTCACTTCCGTATTCTATTGTCCCTTGTGCCGTCACCTCCGCCGGCATGATGAGGGCAGCCGCCATCGCCGCCACCCATATCTTCTTGTTCATAGTCATTCCCGATTTCATTTCGGTCGGCAAAGATAGACGTTTCCGCCCGCCCGTCCAACCTTTTTCCGACGGGACGGCCGATGGGCCGGATGGACTGACGGATGGGAGGGATGGACCGGTTCGCGGGAGTTGCCGTAGCGTGAAGCTATTTGTATTTCGCAGCTGATGATGGAAGAAGAGATGTTTATGTTGTAAACATAATATCCCGGAATTTAACACTTGAGAATTTTAATTCTGGAGCGCGCCGCCGCCGAAATCCTGACACGGCACCGTCGTTTTTCGTCGTCCGTCGTTCAATTTCTGACCAAGGAGGCCCTCCCGGTTCTGCGACGGGGCCGCTTTCGCGTTCTGGCGGGGCTGCCGTCGCAACACGACAAGGCCCCCGCGGGAAGGCC
>USFX01000219.1 GCA_900553965.1 uncultured Prevotella sp. | reverse complement strand
CACTTAAAGGCTTCCATGCGAGTTCTGCAACACCCTCGAGCTTGAAATGCCTCGGTGGGTTCACATTGTTTCCATTCCTTTCATCATGCACATATAGAGATTGTATAGAATAGACGACAGGATAACTTTAAAACAAGGCGTTTGGGCTTTAATCATAAGCCGTCCGACACAACAGACTGAGCAGGCAACAGACAGAAAAGCAGGAGTGGAGAATCCGGTAGCACGGAATTCTCCACTCTCTCTTTTTGTCTTCGTCGTGTCATGAGACGGTCGTCGTGACCGCGGTTCTTTTGTCTGAAATGTGCTACACGGCTCATGTAACGGTGTTACACGGGCCAAGTAACAGTGTTACGCGGGCCGTGTAACATCGTTACTTGGCCCGTGTAACACCCGGAAGGCATGCTCCATTCGCCGAAAGAACGGCCGTTTGTCGTGACACCGGACGCTGCGGTGACAAAAAAAGTGAGGCTCCGCACAGTGGCGGAACCTCACTCCGGTTCTTCTTCGTTGATGTCAGAAGAGAGTCTTTCTGCTTATCTTAGTTGATTGCGTCAGCCAGTTCTGCGCCGGCTTTAAACTTGGCAACTTTCTTGGCAGCAATCTGTATCTTCTCCTTTGTAGCCGGATTGATACCCTCGCGGGCCGGACGCTCGCTGACGCTGAATGTTCCGAAGCCTACCAGAGCCACCTTGTCACCTGCGATGAGAGCCTCTTTCAGAGCGGCTACCGTAGCATCGAGAGCCTTCTTGGCGTCGGTCTTAGCCAGACCAGAACCGGCTGCAATCTTCTCGATTAATTCTGTCTTGTTCATAATCTTGTTTTTTGTTTGATATTAATATTGAAATACGATTTGTCCTAATCTTCTCGCAAATATAGGGCAAACAATCCAAAAAACAAACAAAAACATAAAAAAAGTGATATTTTTATGGAAAAATAGTCTGTACAGGGGCGCTTTTATGCCTTTTGAAGGATATTTTTCGTAATTTTGCGGCCGTAAACAAGCATATATTCACGAAGTAAAAAAGACGTATAACCATTATGTTCAGCAACATACCGACGGTGACCAGAAACCTGTTGCTCATCAACGTTATCGCATATCTTGCCACGCAGGTGATATCGGGACTGTCCTCCCTTGGCGGTCTCCATTTCTTTCTGGCCGAAGACTTCCATCTCTATCAGTTCGTGACCTACATGTTCCTTCATGCCGGCTTCACCCACATACTGTTCAACATGTTCGCCCTGTGGATGTTCGGACGCGTGATTGAGAGCGTCTGGGGACCGCAGCGCTTCCTCTTCTACTATCTGTCGTGCGGCATCGGTGCCGGTCTGATGCAGGAGGTGGCCCAGCTGGTCCAGTTCTACACGGTCGTCAGCAGCATCGACCCGTCGCTGGGAGTGCTCGACATGTTCAGTATGCCGTCAACGGTGTCCGCCCAGCTGAACGGCTGGACGACAGTGGGAGCCTCCGGCGCCGTCTATGCCATATTGCTGGCTTTCGGAATGACGTTTCCCGAGGAGCGCATCTTCATCTTCCCTCTGCCCGTTCCGGTAAAGGCCAAGTGGTTCGTGACGTTCTATGTCCTGATAGAACTGTTCTACACGCTCAGCTCGCCCGGTGACGGCGTAGCCCATACGGCCCATCTCGGCGGTATGCTCTTCGGCTTCCTGATGATAAGATATTGGCGCCGTCAGGCCGGCCTGTCCGGTGGCGGCGGGCGTTCCGGCGGCAGCTCCGTGGCCGACTCCATACGCCGTATGTTCTCGCGTGGAGGGTCCCACGGTTCCGGACGGAACTCGAATATGCACGCCGAGCGCGGCGGGGCGCGCGAATCCGACTGGGAGTACAATGCCCGCAAGAAAGCCAATCAGGACGAAGTGGACCGCATTCTGGACAAGATACGCAAGAGCGGATATGACAGTCTGACGAAGGAAGAGAAGAAACAGCTCTTCGACAGCAGCAACAATGATTAGGCTTCATGGTCAGCACGCTCAAGACAATAACCGTTAAGATGGTGGCCGGAGCAAACGTCGCCACGGTCGTCGTGATGCTTCTGGTGGGTTTTGCTGACTATGTCAATCCGGTGGACCATCCCGTCCTGTCATGTCTCGGAATGACGTTTCCCGTCTTTCTCGTCATCAACATGCTCTTTCTTTTCTTCTGGCTTATGTTCAAGAAGCGCATGGCGGTGATTCCGGTTGTCGGCTACGCGCTCGCATACGTGCCCATACGTATCTATATACCCATCAATCTTCCGGAAGACATGCCCGACGGCGTGATAAAAGTCCTTTCATATAATGTCCAGGGTTATCACGGAAATCCGCGCTATGATGACTCTTCCGGCATGATTGTCGACTATATCCGCAGCTGCGAGGCCGACATTGTGTGTCTTCAGGAAGACCTTCCGCCGAACGGCGGCGTGCGTATGGCCATGGACAGCATATTCGCCCATACGGACACGGTTCATGTCGGAACGAAGAACATGAACGCCCTCGGCATCTACACCCGTTTCCCCATCATCCGCAAAGAGCGCATCAGCTATGATTCCGAGGGCAACGGCAGCGTGGCCTTCTTCCTCGACGTTGACGGCGACACGGTCATCGTCATCAACAACCATCTTGAGACGACCCATCTCTCGCCGGACGACCGCCGCATGTACAAGGACATGCTGAAGGGCGAGGTCGAGCGTGACACCGTGCGCGAGGAGTCGAAGAAGCTTATCCACAAGCTCGGCGAGTCGGCCGCCATCAGGGCGCCGCAGGCCGACGCCGTACATAAATACGTTGAGGACCACGCCGGCTGTTCCGTCATCCTGTGCGGAGACTTCAACGACAATCCTATCTCTTACGCCCGGCGGACCGTCGCCCTCGGTCTGACGGACTGCTATGTGACCACCGGAAGGGGCGTCGGAGTGTCGTATAATCAGAAAGGCTTCTTCGTCAGAATAGACAACATGATGTGCTCCGGCGATTTCGAGCCATATAACTGTAAGGTAGACAACAAAATAGATGCGTCGGACCATTATCCTATATATTGTTGGCTCAAAAAGCAGGATAAACCTTAAAAAATGAATGAAAAACGGCAATAAATTTTCCACAGTGTAAAAAAATAGCTATATTTGCAAGCTAAATTGCCTGATATAGGAAATAATAATTAAAATAACATAATAATAAAATGCAAAACAAAGGAATTGTAAAGTTTATCGCAGCCGCACTCATGCTGGTGTGTATCTTCTACCTTTCTTTCTCTTTTGTTACCCGCCATTATGAAAGCAAGGCGGCGGCAATGGGCGAAAAGGCAGGTCAGGAGTATCTCGACTCCATCATGAACGAGAAGGTGTGGTTCTTCAACATCTATTCGTTCAAGCAGTGTCGCGAGATGGAAATCGGTCTCGGACTGGACCTGAAAGGCGGTATGAACGTCATTCTTGAGGTTTCCGTCCCCGACGTAGTGGCCGTATTGGCAGACCACAAGACTGACTATGCTTTCGTGAAGTCAATGCAGGAAGCCAAGAAGGACGAGGAGACAAGTCAGGACGACTTCATCTCGCTCTTCATCAAGCGCTACAAGCAGAACGCTCCCGGCCACCGTCTGGCAGAAATCTTTGCCACACAGCAGATGAAGGGCAAGGTCAGCACGCAGAGCAGCGACGCCGAGGTGGAGCGCGCACTGCGTGACGAGGTTCAGTCGGCCGTCGACAACTCGTTCAATGTCGTCCGCAACCGTATCGACAAGTTCGGCGTCGTTCAGCCCAACATCCAGAAGCTGGAGGGACAGTCAGGCCGTATCATGGTCGAGATGCCGGGCATCAAGGAGCCGGAGCGCGTCCGCAAGCTCCTTCAGGGAAGTGCCAACCTGGAGTTCTGGGAGACATTCAACAGTCAGGAAATCGTTCCGCTGCTCTCTCAGCTCAATCAGAAATATGCCGCTCTCGGCGGTGCTGCCGACACGGAGGCC
>USFX01000218.1 GCA_900553965.1 uncultured Prevotella sp. | reverse complement strand
ACCGCACTGTAGGGACAAATTTTTCGCTACAGTGCGGTTCTGTAATACCTCCAATAACTCTCTTTAACTTCTTAACCCCCAACTAAAAGATTTTCCGCCAAAAGAAAAGCATCCCCGCCACGGCAGCCAGCGTCACGCCCGTGGCATTGGCCGCAAGATCAAGCCAATCGCCGCTGCGCCGTCCATCGGTGCAATATTCCTGAAGCAGCTCAATGACACCGCTCATCACTATCGGAGCCAGCCACGCCAGCAGAAAGAGTTTCCGCCGGACGGCAAAGCGGAATTCCCGCGGGGCGGCGACGCGGTGGCGACGGATGTATTCAGCCCAGATGACGGCACAGGTACCGCCGTACATCACGACGTGAACCCACTTGTCGATGAAGGCCACGTTGTCAAGTTCGGTCTTGGGAGGAGTGAAGAACGATAGATACCAAATGACGCCGATGAGCAGCGACGAAAGAGGGTATCTTCTTACTGTTTGATACAAATATTTCATATTAACTTCCTATTTTAGCGCAAAAGTAAGAATTATTTTATACTTTTGCAACTGAATTGAATAGAAAGTAAGATAACGGATAAAAAACGACAGGCAGATGAAGGGACATTCAGAGAGAGCAAGTTTCGGAAGCAAAATCGGAATAATTCTCGCCACGGCAGGCTCAGCCGTCGGCTTGGGAAACGTATGGCGCTTCCCATACATGGCCGGAGAGAACGGCGGGGCCGCGTTCATATTCCTTTATATAGCCTGCGTCCTGCTGCTGGGCATACCGTGTATGGTCAGCGAATTTATCATCGGACGCCACGCCCAGGCCAATACGGCCCGCGCCTACGGGCTTATGGGTGGCGGACGGGGCTGGAAAGCCGTGGGTTATCTGGGCGTACTGACGGGATTTCTGATTACGGGCTACTATGCCGTCGTCTCGGGATGGTGCCTCCAATATATCTGCGCCTCACTCCTGGGACAGCTCAACGGCGACCCCGACGATATCCGGACTTACTTCGCAGAGTTCTCTCAGAATCCCGTCAAGCCAGTAGTGTGGACGGTAGTTTTCCTTTTCATCACCCATCTGGTCATCGTCCGCGGTGTCCGCGGCGGCATAGAAAAGGCCTCAAAGATGATGATGCCCACGCTCTTCATACTCCTGCTGATCATCGTCGGCGCCTCCTGCATGCTGCCTGGAGCCGGCCGCGGCGTGGCTTTTCTCTTCAAACCCGACTTCGCACGTGTCGACAGCGACGTCTTTCTCGGTGCCCTCGGCCAGTCGTTCTATTCGCTCAGCATCGCCATGGGCTGCATCTGTACCTACGCCTCCTACTTCAACCGCAGGACCGATTTGGCCGCCGCAGCCGTACAGATAAGCGTCATCGACTGCGTCGTGGCCATCTTGGCCGGCCTGATGATTTTCCCCGCGGCCTTTTCCGTGGGCGTAAATCCCGACAGCGGCCCCTCACTCATCTTCATCACCCTTCCCAATGTCTTCCGTGAAGCCTTCGCCGCAATGCCCATAGTGGGCTACGTGGTGTCGCTGCTGTTCTACGCACTGCTGTCACTGGCCGCCCTGACGTCGCTCATCTCGCTCCATGAGGTGAGCACGGCATTCCTCCACGAGGAGCGGCAGATGTCGCGCCGCTCGGCCGCCCTGACCGTTACGGTGACCTGTTCGGTGATAGGCGCCCTTTGTTCGCTGTCCCTCGGCGGCGGTGACGGGCTTCAGGTTTTCGACCGTCCACTGTTCGACGTGTTCGACTTCGTTACCGGACAGATATTCCTGCCCGTTGGCGGCTTCCTCACCTGCCTGTTCATCGGATGGCGCGTGCCGCGAAGCGTGGTTCAGGACGAGTTCACCAACGGCGGCACACTGCGCGGAAGTCTCTTCGGACTCTATTTCCTCAGCGTGAGATATGTCTGCCCGGTCTGCATCCTCGTGATTTTCCTCCATCAGTTCGGCATCATCTGACGTCGGCCGGAAGACCATGGGATGTTAAAAGAAAGGCTTCCCATATACTCCCATAAAACCCCATCCCTCCCATAATAAAAAGACTATGACACAATCAGACAGAGGCAGCTTCGGCAGCAAGATAGGCGTAATCCTCGCCACGGCAGGTTCGGCCGTCGGCTTGGGGAACATCTGGCGTTTCCCGTTCATGACGGGACAGAACGGCGGAGCCGCCTTCATACTTATATATATAGGCTGCATCCTGCTGCTTGGCATACCGGGCATGATAAGCGAGTTTGTCGTCGGACGCCACTCGAAGACCAACGCCGCCCGCGCATACATGCAGCTGGCCGGGAGCCGCAGATGGGGCGCAATCGGATATATGGGCATCATTACGTCAATGATAATCCTCGGCTTCTATGCCGTTGTGGCCGGATGGTGTCTCCAGTATCTGTGGGCGTCGCTGGCCGGAGAACTCAACGGCGACGCCGAATTCGTCAGCCGCTATTTCACGGCGTTCTCATCTAACCCCATCAAGCCCGTCCTCTGGGGACTGGCGTTCATCCTCATGACCCACCTGGTCATCGTCCGCGGTGTCCGCAGCGGCATCGAGCGGGTCTCGAAGATGCTCATGCCGACACTCTTCGTTCTGCTCCTCATCCTCGTTGTGGCCTCGTGCATGCTTCCGGGAGCCGGCCGCGGCGTGGAGTTCCTGCTCCGCCCCGACTTCACCAAGGTCGACAGCAGCGTCTTTCTCGAAGCCCTCGGCCAGGCATTTTTCTCCCTTTCGCTCGGAACGGCATGCCTCTGCACGTACGCCTCCTACTTCGGACGCAGCACCAACCTCATGCGCTCGGCCTTCCAGATTGCCGCCGTCGACACCGTCGTGGCCATCCTGGCCGGCCTGATGATTTTTCCCGCGGCCTTTTCCGTGGGCATCAGCCCCGACAGCGGCCCGTCGCTCATCTTCATAACCCTCCCCAACGTCTTCCGCGAGGCGTTCGCGGCTATGCCCTTGGTCGGCTATGTCATCTCCGTGATGTTCTACATACTGCTTGCTTTAGCTGCCCTAACGTCCACCATATCCATGCACGAAATCGGCACGGCGTTCTTTCATGAGGAACTTCACCATCCGCGGCGCCATGCGGCATGGATCGTGACGGGCGTGACGGGAATTATCTGCGTGCTCAGCTCGCTGTCCGTCGGCGCTCTGCCCGTCCTCCGCATTGCCGGAATGCAGCTCATGGACGCTTTCGACGCGCTCACCGCGCAGATTCTCATGCCTATCGGCGCATTCCTGACATGCCTCTACGTGGGATGGTTCGCGCCCCACAAGGATGTCCGCGAGGAACTGACGAACGACGGAACCCTGCGCAACCGCTTCTTTCATACCTACCTTTTCGTCGTAAAGTATGTCTGTCCGGTGTGCATATCGCTGATTTTCCTCCATCAGTTAGGAGTGATATGACGATAATTTGGGAGTGACATGACAATGGCATAAAACATATATAGAGATTCTCCGGCAGCCGGACAACAACAATACCATGAGATATTTATATTATCGCAAGACAGACCGCAAAGTCATCCTGATGTTCCTTTGCCTCATCACGACTATCTTCTCATTGCTCCACTTCTTCGGAAATGAGCTGGAGAAACAAACCGCCGGCACGTCCGGAACTGACTCAACGGAAATCAGAATGGCATCCGCGAAGACCTCCGGGGCCGCTCACTATGCAGCAAAGAAACCTGGTTATGTCTCAGAAGCGACATTCTATGACGCCGGTAGCCATCCCGTAGAGCTGTTCTGCTTCGACCCCAACACGGCCGACAGCACCGAGCTGCTCCGTCTCGGGCTACAGCCATGGCAGGTGAGGAACATATATAAGTATCGCAGCCGCGGCGGAATCTACCGCCGGACGGAAGATTTCGCCCGTCTCTACGGGCTCACCGCCGGCCAATACCGGCGCATGAAGCCTTACATCCGCATCTCCCCTGAATTCCTGCCGGCGGCACTCCTGCCGGAAGCGGCA
>USFX01000217.1 GCA_900553965.1 uncultured Prevotella sp. | reverse complement strand
CCTGCCATTGACAGCCGGACACCGGCAGCGGAACGCCGCCGGCTGGTGGAAGACTTCAAGGCTGGGCGGATAAGGGTTCTGGTGAATGTCGACATATTCAGTGAGGGCTTCGACTGTCCCGACGTCGGGTTCGTTCAAATGGCACGTCCGACGCTCTCGTTGGCGAAATATCTTCAGCAGGTGGGGCGCGGATTGAGGAAGACGAAAGACAAGGAAACATGCGTATTGATTGATAATGTCGGACTTCACCGCCAGTTCGGGCTTCCCGTCGCCGCATGGGATTGGGAAGCAATGTTCCGAGGCGTTGTGGCGGGAAAGGCGCGACCCGTCTCTAAAAATGCGGAGACGTGGAGCTGCGTGGCGTCGGAGCGCCGGACAGACATTCCGTCGTTCGTATGCGACATGGAGGTCGTCGTTTCTCATGAGCAGCTGATGAACGCCATAAACAACGTCCGGCAACATGACGGGACAACCGGCGGCAGACGGCATAACTCCGTAAACAACGGCCGGCAATCTGATGGAACGTATAGCATCACAGACAACGGCAGCCAGCCTGTCGGAACGTATAACAGCAACATGTTTCATGACGCTCCAAATGACGGTCAACGTCTGGATGGAACGGATAACAACGGCATCTATGGACAGATATATTCCGTTCCGTCGTTGCAGACCGATGACGTCCAGGCGCTGCTCTCGTGGCAGGACCGCGAAAGCGGGCTTTGGGGACTGCGGCGCGGCGGAAGTTTGACGGCTGCGGCGCGGTTTGCCGGCGTGTTTGACACGACGGCTGACGTGGCGGCCGTAAGGTTTGCGGACGGCAGTTGCGGACTTGTCCGTGAGGACGGCGAGACGATATGGCAGACGGACGGTTGCCGTTCCATGAGATTCATGAAAGACGGCTTGCTCCACGTCGTGGCGTATGACAATAAGGACAGTTATGTCGACCTGTTCAGTCTGCGCACGTATGGTCGGAAGCCCAGAGTGAGGACGTTCGGAACCGTCGAGCTGCTGGAGGTTGGCGGCGTGTATTACAGCCGTACGCGGACGGTCTATGTCAACGACCAGAAAGACTGCGGACGGTTCATACGTTGGAGAAAATTCTACCTGTCGGTATATGACACGAAAATGCCGTTTCCGAGTTATCACAAGGAGAATCAGCTGGCGGAACGGTATTCCGGCTTTGCCTGTATTCTGGACGGCGACCGCGGCGGCTACTATTGGCTGTACTACAAGCTGGCCGATGGAAGTATCATCGTGATGAACAATGCCCGTGAATACTATCATGTCGCTGAGCGTCAGCCGCGGAAATATATCGGATGCCGCCGGTCGGAAGAGGAATGGCGTATATGCCGGGTTGAGATTGAACGCCTGGCAAGGCTGGCCGAGACCTCATGGCATGCTTCACAAACCGAACGCGCGGAAAGGCGTCGCCGGCTTCTCGCACGGTCTGATGCGGCCACGCCATTCCAGTCGGGCATGAAGTGGGGACTGAAGGTCGGCGACCGTGTCACGGTGCCGCCAATCTACCGGAACATCAAGTCGCCCGTTGGAAAATATTGTGCCGTGGAGATGAACTACAGCCAGTGGGGTGTCGTAGCCTTGGATGGAACGATAATGGTGGCCCCGCACTATTCAGATATTGAGATAAGCAAAAAGGGCATTGTCACTGCTACAAAAACAACAGGAAGCAAGATGTCGGTGAAGTTACCGTGAGAAGGTTGAAAATTGAAGGTTGAAAAATGCCTTGTCACAGCGTGAACCCGTTGGCGGAATCATGTCCGGCCAGCGGGTTCACGCTTTTTTATCAATGGGCGAATTTTAAATTGCAGGGTGATTGATTTTAAATTACAGGATTGTTGCGTTTTAAACGCGAAGACGCAATGACGCAAAGGATGGTTTTTCGGGCAGAAGAGCATAAGGACAAAAGGATAAAGACTTCCGGACAGTCGTGATTGCAAATCTGCCACAGTGTGAGTGACGTCCCTACACGTTTGTTAATGCCCCTGCTTTTGCTGCCCCTGTAAACAGGTTCGCATGAAGGTCTCATGACGCTACTGTGTCAAAGAATGAGGGAAATCTTACAAAAATGCGTCCGGAAAGTGTCTCGTTTTAGAGCGTTTCAGGAGCTTTTGAGGCCGTTTTTGATAGTTTTCGAGCTCATTTTGCGCGCAGAAAAACGAGGGTGGGGCGGCGTTTCGGTGCCGGGAGGGCCTTACGGCTTTTCCAGAATGGCTTTTCCGTGCGGTTCTGACGTGCGGTTTTTGTCCGGAAAAGCTGCCATTTTCTTGCCTTAAGGGCCTCCTTGGGTCGTGACGGGGCCGTTGTCGCGATGCAATGGCGGCCCCGTTGCAACCTCGGTAGGGCCTTATGGCAAGGAGCAATTATTGTCATGCTTTTATCATAAGCCGTAACCATCGCAATATCAAAGACTTAACAAAACTGCCCGAAAATCGCGATTTTCGGGCCACAAGAGGACAAATTTATGAATGACGCACGAATTTCAAAGCGTTTGTCGGTATAATTCTGAGTTTTTAACACTTTCTCTTCTGCTTAACATAGATACAAAAAAATTACTGTGCGGCCATCGTTACCCATGTCCTCACAGTAATCCTTCATATCAGAAACGTGGTTTACAGACCGCGTCTTCATGGCCGTTCACGGCCGCGCACTGCCTAAGTAACCGTCATCTCAACCGCAGTCCGTCCCCCACCCTTATCTGATAGTATGGCGGGAAATGGTTCAGCTTGTAGAGATTCTTCAGTCGTATGCCGTAGAGCTGGGCAATGCTGTACATCGACTCTCCCTCGCGGACGACATGGACACGGCCCTTATAGCTCTTCGGTGCTTTCTTGCGCTTCTTTTTCAGATATATGATGTCTCCCTCGTCAAGCACGTCGCGGCGGTCGCGCTCGTTATAACGTGCCAAAGAACGATAGGATATACCGACCTCACGGGCTATTGACTTGAACGTATCGCCAGCGCGGGCCTTGACGTAATAGTTGTCGTTGAACTGGAAAATCTCATGCAGGGCCTGACCGTTAACGGAGTTGTCTTTACTCCGGCGCGCAAAGAATTTATCATAGCCCTTTGCACGGTCGTATTCGTAGAGCCGGTAGAGCTGGATCAGCTCTATCAGCTTGTCAGCATAGCGCGGATTGGTTGCATAGCCGGCAGCTTTCAGGCCGCGTGCCCAGCCTTTATAGTCGGTTGGACTCAGACGGAAAAGACTGCTGTAACGCTGGCTTCCGGCGAGAAAACGCGAATGGTCCTCATAGCTCTCATAGGCGTTGCGGTAGGCACGGAAGCACTCGTTGCGGGCGTCGTCGTCATAATAGACGGTTGCGCCGCGCCAGCCGTGACACTTGATTCCGAAGTGGTTGTTGCCACGACGGGCCAGCGAACTCTTTCCCGCACCTGACTCGAAAACGCCCTGCGCGAGGGTTATGCTGGCCGGAATACGGTATTTGAGCATCTGCTCTATGGCGAGGTCCTTATACTGATTGATATATTGCTGGTAGGCTTGATTCCATTTCATCTGTGCCGAAAGACACGACGAAACGGCAAAGAGGCCTATCATGATGATGTATCGAAGCATTGGAACGGTTTTTATATTTTTATTTGCAAAAATACGGAAAACAATCCATTTATCACAGATAAATTACTAAATTTGCAATAAAACTGGCTTTATTATGGAAAAAAGAACCATCAAATCAGAAATAGACGTCTGCCGCAAGGACGAATTGGACGTTCAGGAGCAACAGCTCGTAGACAAAGCCATTGAAGCGACGGGCAGGGCTTATGCCGCTTATTCCCACTTCAAGGTGGGCGCGGCACTGCTGCTGGCAAACGGTGAGACAGTCTTGGGATGCAATCAGGAGAATGCGGCCTATCCCGTCACGATATGTGCAGAGCGGAGCGCATTGTTCTCTGCCGGCGCCCAGTATCCCGACCAGTCGGTGGTCGCCATCGCCATTGCGGCACGCGACGAGAGCGGCCGGCTGCTCGGCGAG
>USFX01000216.1 GCA_900553965.1 uncultured Prevotella sp. | reverse complement strand
TCAAGCCACTCCCGTTTGCCGTAAAGGACGCCGACACCGGTCGGTCCGTACATCTTATGACCACTGAAAGCGAAGAAGTCGCAGTCCATCGCACGGACATCCACCTTCATGTGGGGAGCGCTCTGAGCGCCGTCTATCATCACGGGAACGCCGTGACGATGGGCAATTTCCACGATTTCATCGACATCGTTCACCGTTCCGAGCACGTTGCTGACATGGGCAACGCTCACCATTTTTGTCCTCGCGGTGAACAATTTCTCCATTTCATCGAGCTTCAACTCACCCCGGTCGTCCATCGGAATGACCTTGACGGCAATTCCTTTCTTTGCTGCCTGAAGCTGCCAAGGAACGATATTAGAATGATGTTCCATCACGGAAACGATGATTTCATCGCCCTCTTCCATAAACTCATCACAGAAAGAGGACACCACGAGGTTTATGCTTTCGGTCGTTCCGCGGGTGAAGATGATTTCGTCCGTGCTTTCGGCATTGATGAAACTGCGCACGCGCTCCCGGGCGGCTTCATGAAGATCGGTCGCCTTCTGCGAGAGATAGTGGACGCCGCGATGGACATTGGCATTGACGTTGAGATATTCGTTGCGCATGGCATCGAGCACGCAGAGCGGTTTCTGCGTCGTCGCGGCATTGTCGAGATAGACCAGCGGCCGGTCGTAGACGGTGCGGGAGAGGATGGGAAAATCCTTTCTTATCAGTTCACTGTTCATAATCCATTATTTTAATTGAACGCACAGACGGTTTCGCGGCGAGGAAAAGCTATCGGCACAGCTTGCATCCCTCACACTTGCTCAGCTCTCCACGGAATCGCTTCTCCACGAGATGGTGGAGCCGGTCACGTAGCGGGGCGAGGCGGATAGTGTCGACAACCTCGTTGATGAAGGCGAACTCAAGCAGCAGCTTGGCCTCCTTGAGCGATATTCCGCGCTGGCGCATATAGAAAAGAGCCGCGTCGTTGAGCTGTCCTACGGTGCTTCCGTGGGCACACTTGACGTCGTCGGCATAGATTTCGAGCATGGGCTGGGTGTACATCCGAGCCTCGCGCGTGGCACAGATATTCTGGTTGCGCATCTCCGAGACGGTCTTCTGGGAGTCCTTCCTCACAAGCACGCGGCCGGCGAAGGCACCCGTGGCCTTGCCGTCAAGCACATATTTATATAGTTCGTTGCTCGTGCAATGGGGCGCGCGGTGGTCGATGAGCGTGTTGTTGTCGACGTGCTGCTCTTTGTCGGCAATGACGCAGCCGTTCATCCGGCACTCCGCACCCTCGCCAGCAAGAACGACGTCAGCCCGGTTGCGCGTCACACCGTTGTGGAGCGTTATGATGTTATGGTTGACACGGCTGTCTCGCTGCTGTTCTATGTAGAGATTGCTGACGCGCACGTTCTTGGCGTGGGTCTCTTCAAGACAATACAGATCCAATCCGGCGCGCTCTCCGACATACGCCTCAATGACCTGTGTGGCCAGAAAGCGGCGGTCGTCGGCGGCATGGTCGCAGAAGAGCAACGTTATCTCGGCGTCCTCCTCAACGACGATGAGCACGCGGCGGTTGACCATCAGGTCGACGTCGGAGCGCAGGATGTTGATCACCTGAACGGCACGGTCGACTTTCACGCCGCGTGGCACATAGACGACCAGCCCGTCCTGAGCCAGCATCGTGTTGAGCGCCGTCACGCCGTCGTCCTCCGTACGGGCTATGCGGGCATAGTATTTCCCGATGAAATCGGGCATTTTTGCAGCCACATCACTCAGCGAACCGATGACGACGCCCTCGGGCAGATGGCTCTTGGGCTGGGCTTTGGTGTAGAAGGCGTCGTTGACAACGAAATAGAGCGACGTGCTCAGATTGGGCACGTCACAACGGAAGGCGTCGTAGGGATTGGCGGGAATGTCGAGCCGGTTGAGGTTCAGACCATAGTCGGGTGCGAACAGTTCCGCCATGTCCGTGTACTTATACCGCTCCTGCTTCCGCGTAGGGAAGCCGAGACGGCAGAAATCGTCGAAGGCACGGTCGCGCACGCCGTTCATCACATCGGCGCTATGACCGAAGAGCATGCCGCGGCACGCCTTGTAGAGGTCGATATATTGGGTCGAAGCCTCACCCCCTGCCCCCTCCCCAAAAGGGAGGGGAGTAGAATGTCCTGTTGCTTGTCGGGACGAGGTCGTATTTTTTTTATTTGAGTCTTGCATCATCCTTTTAATAAATTCAAAGACAATTAAATGTCGTTGTCAGTCGAGACTGTTCTTTATCCAGTCATATCCGCGCTCCTGTATCTGCTGCGCCAGCTCCGGTCCGGCCGTCTTGACGATGCGGCCCTTGTAGAGCACGTGCACGACGTCGGGGCGGATCATCTCCAGCAGCCGGTCGTAGTGGGTGATGACGATACAGCTCGACTCCGGCGTGCGGAGCTTGTTGACACCTTCGGCCACGATGCGCATGGCGTCGACGTCAAGTCCCGAGTCCGTCTCGTCGAGAATGGAGAGCTTCGGTTCGAGCATGGCCATCTGGAAGATCTCGTTGCGCTTCTTCTCTCCGCCGCTGAATCCCTCGTTGACGGAGCGGTTGGCCAGTTTCTGGTCCAGCTCGACAATCTTCCGTTTCTCGCGCATCAGCTTGATGAAGTCGCCGGCGCTCATCGGCTCCAGTCCCTCATACTTGCGTTTTTCGTTGATGGCGGCGCGCATGAAGTTGGTCATCGACACGCCCGGAATCTCCACCGGATACTGGAACGAGAGAAACAGTCCCTCATGGGCCCTGTCCTCGGGCTTCATCTCCAGCAGGTTCTTGCCGTTGAACACGGCCTCACCGCTCGTCACCTCGTATAGCGGATTGCCCACGAGCACGGCGCTGAGCGTCGATTTTCCCGAGCCGTTGGGTCCCATGATGGCATGTGTCTCGCCGTCCTTTATCGTGAGATTAATGCCACGCAATATTTCCTTGTCGCCAATCCTGGCATGCAAATCTTTAACTGTCAACATAATCAAAGCCTCCCCCGACCCCTCCAAGGAGGGGAGCCTGCGGCTGTCTCCTTTTCCGGATACGGTTTTTTTATTATTTTGTTCCTTTATTCTTTATTATTATAATATTATTCGGTCCTGTGTCTCCGCCTCTCACCTCCCCTTGGGGAGGCCGGGTGGGGCCGCTCTCATCCCACCGTGCCTTCGAGCGAGACGCTGAGGAGTTTCTGCGCCTCGACGGCAAACTCCATCGGCAGCTTGTTCAAGACGTCCTTGGCATAACCGTTGACGATGAGTCCCACGGCCTGTTCCGTTGGAATGCCGCGCTGATTGCAGTAGAAGAGCTGGTCCTCGCTTATCTTGCTCGTCGTGGCCTCATGCTCGACGATGGCCGTGTCGTTGTGGATGTCCATGTAGGGGAACGTGTGTGCGCCGCACTCGCTGCCCAGCAGGAGCGAGTCGCAGGACGAATAGTTACGTGCGTTGTCGGCCTTCGAACCCACGCGGACCAGTCCGCGGTAGGAGTTCTGACTGCGGCCGGCCGAGATGCCCTTCGATATGATGGTGCTCTTGGTGTTGCGGCCGAGATGAATCATCTTCGTGCCGGTGTCGGCCTCCTGATAGTGGTTTGTCACAGCAACGGAATAGAACTCGGCAACGGAGTTGTCGCCGCGCAACACGCACGACGGATATTTCCACGTGATGGCGCTTCCCGTCTCTACCTGCGTCCACGACAGCTTCGAGCCCTCGCCGCGCAGCTCGCCGCGCTTTGTCACGAGGTTGTAGACACCGCCGCGGCCGTTCTCGTCGCCGGGATACCAGTTCTGTACGGTTGAATATTTCACCTCGGCGCGGTCCTTGACGATGATTTCGACGATGGCGGCGTGCAGCTGGTTCTCGTCGCGCATCGGCGCCGTGCAGCCTTCAAGATAGGACACGTATGCGTCGTCGTCGGCAATGATGAGCGTGCGCTCAAACTGTCCCGTGTTCCGTGCGTTGATGCGGAAATAGGAGCTCAGCTCCATCGGACAGCGGACGCCCTTG
>USFX01000215.1 GCA_900553965.1 uncultured Prevotella sp. | reverse complement strand
GAGGGGGAAAGTAGGGACATAGTTTTCTTCTTGTAACTTTAAACTTGTGACTTTAGACGTTGGCGCTTGACGTTTCAAGTAGCACGTCGAAAGTTTCAGGCACCGGAGTTTAAAGTTACAAGTTTAAGGTTACAAGTTTAAAGTTACAATATATTTGGATTGGCGGGCAATATAGCGGATTGGTTGGCGTTTAATAGTTATCGAAGTAAGCTATGCAGTGGACTGATAGGATACGACAGGTCAAGATAGTGTTGGTTGTTGCGGCGGTGGTGATTGCCGTGACATCCTTGTTGGTGTCACATGCTCTTGTGCGCGACCTTTCCGATGAGGAGCGGACGAAGATGGAGGTGTGGGCACAGGCATTGCATGCGCTGAACAATGCGGATGAGAATACGGATGTGACGTTGGTTCTTGACGTGATACAGGGGAACAATACGATTCCCGTGATTGTGCTTGATCCGGGTGGTAACGTTATGGACTACAGGAATATCGGTATCAAGGCGGAGACGATGGCGGACTCGATGGCGTATGTCGCCGCTCTCGGACGGCAGATGTATCAGTCGGGGAAGTATATACGTATAGACATCGGTGACGGAAAGAGGGACTATCAGCTGGTCTGTTATGACGAGTCGACGATGCTGAAGCGGCTGTCGTCATATCCTTATGTCCAGCTCGGGGTCGTACTGGTGTTTGTCATCGTGGCGATTTTCGCGTTGCTGTCGTCCAAGCGCGCCGAGCAGAACAAGGTTTGGGTTGGCCTTTCGAAGGAGACGGCCCATCAGCTCGGGACACCGATATCCAGCCTCATGGCGTGGGTGGAGATACTGAAAGAGACTTATCCGGATGACGCGTTGATTCCGGAGATGAACAAGGACGTCAAGCGATTGGAGCGTATTGCGGAGCGGTTCTCCAAGATTGGTTCGCTGCCGGAGGCTACGGAGACGAGCATGAACGAGGTGCTGGAGCACGTCATCGACTATATGGACCGCCGCACGTCGTCGCAGGTCGAGATACTGAGGCAGTTTCCGGAACATGACGTGAGTGTCAGCATGAACGCGTCGCTCTTCGAGTGGGTTGTGGAGAACCTCTGCAAGAACGCCGTGGATGCTATGGAGGGACATGGCCGCATCGTCCTCTCGCTCACGGAGGACAACGGACGGGTCATCGTCGACGTCTCCGACACGGGCAAGGGAATACGCCGCAAGGACATAAAGAATGTCTTCAAACCCGGTTTCACGACGAAGAAGCGCGGTTGGGGACTCGGACTGTCGCTCGCCAAGCGCATTGTGGAGGAATATCACAACGGCAAGATATACGTCAAATCGTCGGAAGTGGGACGCGGAACAACCTTCCGGATTGAACTGAGATGATGCCGTCGTGGCGTTATGACGGTGATGAGGAAAGAAGCTAAACGGCCGTATCCAAATGAGTAGGGACATACTTCATTTGGATACGGCCGTTTTTTGTTTCTGATAGTGCAACGAAGCCTTTTCTGATATAACAAAAAAATAAATGTTAATCTTAGTTTGCAATCGCGTCGCTGGTGTGTCCTTGTTATGTAACCCGTGAGAAGAATGAAATCGGAAACAATCGAACGGAATGACCGAAATGAGCGAAAACGAGTTTGAGCAGCTGGCCGTCGCGTTGCGTCCCCGCATCATGCAGAGCCTGAATCGGATGCAGTTGGCTGCTGCCGACGTCGAGGATGTGGCGCAGGACGTGATGGTGCGCCTGTGGCAGATGCGCGGCGACCTGCAGGATGTCCGTTCGCCCGAGGGCTTGGCCGTCACCATGGCTCGCCGTCTCGCGCTCAACCTGTTGCGCCGCAAGCCGATGGACTCGGTCGACGCGCGGCCGACAGCGATGGCCGTCATAGTCAGCCCGGCGTCAGATCCGTCGGTAAGGCTCGAAGAGAGGGACAATGAGGAGTGGCTTGAGACGCGGTTGAAGCAACTGCCGACAACGTGGCACACCATACTGTATATGCGTCAGGTCGAGCGTCGCAGTTCAAAGGAAATCGCCTCGCTTTTAGGTATCAAGGAAACCTCCGTACGCACGCTGCTCGCAAAGGCACGCCGGACGCTGCTGGAGGCCATCAGAAAACGAGAAACCGTATGACAAACGACATAAAGAATGGAGGAAAGAATATGAAAAAGAAGTATTCAGAGAAAGAAATCCGCCGGCTTTTGGAACGTTTCATGTCCGGTGAGACAACCATAGAAGAGGAAGACCGCCTCGGAGACTACTTCCGGACGGCTCACGACATACCCGCCGAATGGCAGGAATACAAGCTGATGTTCGGCTATTTCGACAGCGGAATGGATGCCACGACTGTTGCCAAAAACGCCGGGGATGAAACCGTCGTTTCTGAAACCAACGTCGATGAATCTACAGAGCGCGAATCCATCGCTGCCGAAACTCTGTCGTTTGGTCCGAAGCTGCTTAGCATGCGTCGGTATGTGGCCGTTGCCGCGGCCATCCTGCTTCTCGTCGGTATAGCCGTCGTCATGACATACGACAAAGGAACGCGACAGACTTCCCGCCGTGATGTCAATCGTCCGGCTCTTGTTGCAGAACAAAAGAACGAACAAAAGGTCGGACTGAAGACGGAAAGGGCCGCGGAACATAACGAAAACCAGAAAGTGGAACAAGATATGGAGCAGAAAACGCCACAGTCCGATTCGCAAACTGTTCCTCGGGCGGACGCCGTGAAGCATGACAGGCCCAGACAGGACTCATCCGGTCATGTCTCCCGTCCCGCGCCCATGAAGAAAACCGCGGTAACGGTGAAGGAACAGGACAGTCAGGAAGAGTATGAAGAGATTGAGCGCGAGATTATCAATCAGTATGTCATCGCCGAGTATAACGCCCGCCGCGAGGAGGGACAGTGCTGCATACTCGTCGAAAACGTCGACGGCTATTATGAACTGGAGGATTGTGCATCCGACGTAATATTAATGTAGAAATCAATTTTTAAAACCCAAAATCAATGAACATCATGAAAAGAATCCGCATTATGGCCATCGTCATGGCCGCCGTAGCCGCACTGCCGGCTTATCCGCAGCAGAACATCAGGCGCCTTTTTAGCAGCATGGACAAGATGTCGTCCGTCCTTGTTTCGGAAGAGCACGCCAAGGGTGATTTTGTCAACGGACACCCTGTCTGGCAGACTGATGTCTACTATCTCAAAGTAGCCCGTGACGCCACGCCATCTGCTGAGGACTGGATTGCCCGTTTCCGCGGTGTATTTGCCAAAGACCGCCGGTTTGCCACCCGCGAGATGTCTCGTGTCGGAGATGCCGTCATGAGCACTGTCAAGTCCGTGAAGGTCGGTTCCGGAGACCTTGACGTTCTGATCGGGGGAATCAAGAACAGCAGCTATACCGTCATGACATTTTCTGTCGACGGCGATACCACCGGTCTCCGTCGCAGCGTATATGCCGTCGAGTGGGTGACGGCTGGTGACGAATCGACGGAGTTTAAGCTCGTCTTTGACGAGGGAGCGTCTCCGCGGAAGACTAAGATGACTGAGAAACTGAAAGAGAAGCAGGGGGACTGGGTTTATACATTCAGTCAGCAGTGTGCTTCGCTGCGGGCGTTTATCAAACAGATAAATAAAGGTGAACTGATGGTCTTTCCCAGTGAGATATATGTCACTTGCAAGAATTGCCCGTTGAAGGACTTTAACGAGCGTAAGATGTATGCGGCCGACCTGAAACAACTCGCTGACAGCCTGAATCAGTCGGTGAGCAAGTCTGTTATTCTCAATGCCGTGAGGATTCTCGAAGAGGGCGAATGAACCGCAGCGGAGGCCTGTGAGGCAGCCGGAAGACCTGATTTTTTACAATTCAGAAAATAGCCGACAAACGGCTTCAAATGCCTGAAGAATTCAGAAATTATTTTCCCGCGGTTGGAAATTCGCGAGTTTTGAGCGGTTTTGTTAAGTCGTTGATATATAGCTGATTAACTCAAAACCGTACATTCCGGAGATTTTTCGGTCGAGCCGTAAGGGCCTCCCGGCCTTGCAATAGCGGCCCCGTTGCACTGCGAC
>USFX01000214.1 GCA_900553965.1 uncultured Prevotella sp. | reverse complement strand
GGTCGTGGAGCAGCCAGTTGCCGCAGTCCTCGGGTGCAGCCCCGGGAATGTCGCCCTCATATTCGCTGATGAAGCGGAACGTGCGGCGCATCAGTTCGACGATGTCGCGGCTCGTGAGGTCGCCCCGCAACAACAGATAGTTGCCCGTGAGACATCCCATCGGTCCCCAGTAGATGACGCGGTCCTTCCAGTCCGGATCGTTGCGCAGGTAGGTTGCGGCCAGATGTTCGATGGTGTGGAGTGCACCGGGATGGAGCGCCGGCTCGCGGTTGGGCTCCTTCATGCGGATGTCGAACGTGGTGACTGTCTCGCCACCCACGTTGTCCTTGCGCGAGACATAAATGCCGCGCAGGAGCCGGTTGTGGTCGATTGTGAAACTTGGAATCTTGTTCATTTGTCCTTTATGTTTTCAAGAAAAGTCTTCGTAACGTTGAAAGAGCGGTCGGCCACGGTGTCCCAGAAGTTGAAATACTGCTGTGCCTTGTGGTCGCTCAGCGGAATGTCGCTGATGATGCGGAAGCTGATGAAGGCGACGCCGCGCTGATGGCAGGCGTGGGCGATGGCGGCTGACTCCATGTCGACGGCCAGTGCCTCGGGGAAACGGTCAAGAATCTGAGCCATCTTCTCGCGCGAGTCGACAAACCAGTCGCCCGTCACGGTGAGTCCCGCGTGGACCGGCGTGCCGCAGTTGATGGAGGTGGCGCAGCCGAGCAACCCAGCGTCGGCGTCGAAGCGCGCCGGAAGGCCGATGATCTGACCATATTCAACCTCGCTGCCGCAATAGGCGTCGTGGTAGCATGTCTGCCGCGCCACGACAACGTCGCAGACGCTGAGCGCCGTTGATGCCCCTCCGGCAACTCCCGTGGACACCACGGCGTCGGGCCGGAAGGCCGAAATCATCTCCGTCGCGCCGATGGCGGCGTTGACCTTGCCTATGCCGCACTGATGGAGGACAAGCTCGTTGTCGCCCAGCCGGCCCGTGACGTAGCGGCGGCCGCCCGCGACGCTCTCCTCGGGAGACGTCAGGAGGGCCTTGACGCGGCTGAACTCCTTGTCCATGGCTATGATAATTCCTATCTTCATAAAGTCTGTAATTGGTTTACAGGCGCAAAGTTAGCCAATAATTATGAATTAATGGTAATGTATTACGGATTAAAATCCGTATCTTTGCAGACTGATACAGTATTTTTATAAACGTTTATATCAAAAATATAATGATGAGTACATGGAAACGATGGCTGCCCGACGTGCTGGCAGTGATGTTATTTGCGGTGCTCTCCTTTGCCTATTTCTTCCCGGCAGACATGGAGGGCCGCATCCTTTTCCGCCATGATTCGTCCGCAGGACGCGGACTGGGCCACGAACAGAAGGAGTATCGTGAGCGTACGGGAGAACAGACCCGCTGGACAAACTCCGTGTTCTGCGGTATGCCGACCTATCAGATAGCACCGTCATACGACAGTATCGACGGAATCTCGACGCTGGCCGACGCCTACCATCTCTGGCTTCCGGAGAACGTGTGGTTCGTCTTTGCCTATCTGCTGGGCTTCTATATCCTCCTGCGGGCGTTCGACTTCCGCCATTCGCTGGCCGTGCTGGGCTCGGTGATATGGGCTTTCAGCAGCTATTTCTTCATCATCATCGCCGCCGGCCACATCTGGAAGGTGATGGCGCTGTCCTATCTCCCGCCGCTGATAGCCGGTGTCGTGCTTGCCTACCGTGGCAAATACCTGTGGGGACTGATCGTGACGGCCGTCTTCACGGCGTTTGAGATACTGGCCAACCACGTCCAGATGACATATTATTATATACCCGTCATCCTCCTTATGGTCCTGGCATGGCTCGTCGACGCCATCCGCACCCGCCGTCTGGCCCACTTCATGAAAGCCACGGCCGTCGTCGCCGCCGGCGCGCTGCTGGGCGTATGTCTCAATCTATCCAATCTCTATCACACGTGGGAATATTCCAAGGAGTCCATGCGCGGCAAGAGCGAGCTCGTCAAGGCCAACGCCGCCAACCAGACGTCGAGCGGTCTCGAACGTGACTATATCACGCAGTGGAGCTACGGCATCGACGAGACCTGGACACTGCTCGTGCCCAACACCAAGGGCGGCGCGTCCGTTCCGCTGTCCATGAACAAGACGGCCATGGAACATGCCGACAACAACTTCCTCCCCGTCTATCAGCAGCTGGGTCAGTATTGGGGCGACCAGCCCGGAACGAGCGGCCCAGTCTATGTCGGCGCCTTCGTGCTGATGCTCTTCGTCCTCGGACTGTTCATCGTCAAGGGGCCGATGAAATGGGCGCTGCTGGCCGCCACCGTACTGTCGGTGCTGCTCTCCTGGGGCCATAACTTCATGCCGATGACCGACTTCTTCATCGACTACGTGCCCATGTACTCGAAGTTCCGCACGGTAGCCTCCATCCTCGTCGTCGCCGAATTCACCATCCCGCTGCTGGCCATGCTGGCCCTCAAGCGCATCGTCGACGAGCCGGAGCTGCTCACCCGCAAGATACGCCTCGTCTACGTGAGCTTCGCCCTCACCGGCGGCGTCTGTCTGCTGTTCGCCGTCATGCCCGGAGCGTTCTTCTCCAGCTTTGTCTCAGCAGCCGAATTGCAGCAGCTCAGCCAGATAGATGCGGAATATGCGCAGCCTCTGCTGGCCAATCTGACGGAGATGCGGAAGGCCATGTTCACGGCCGACTGCTGGCGCTCGTTCTTCATCATCGTCCTCGGAACGCTCATGCTCCTGCTCTTCAAGGCCCGCAAGCTGAAGGCCGTCTACATGGTGGCGGGCCTGACGGTGCTCTGTCTCGTCGATATGTGGCAGGTCAACAAGCGCTATCTCAACGACGGCATGTTCGTCGAGAAGAGCGTCCGCGAGACGCCGGTGCAGATGACACCCACCGAGGAGCACATCCTTCAGGACAAGTCGCTCGACTACCGCGTCTTGAACATGGCGTCGAACACGTTCAACGAGAACGAGACGTCATACTATCTGAAGAGCATCGGAGGCTATCATCCGGCCAAGCTGCGCCGCTATCAGGAGATGATCGAGGCATACATCTCGCCCGAGATGCACAATCTGTTCGGTGCGGTGGCTGAGGCCGGAGGCGACATGACCCGCGTCAACGGTGACTCCATCTTCCCCGTGCTCAACATGCTCAACGCCAAATATTTCATTATGCCGCTTCAGGGCGGTCAGACCGTGCCCGTGCGCAATCCCTATGTCTACGGCAACGCATGGTTCGTCGACCGTGTCCACTACGCCGATGACGCCAACGCAGAGATAGCCCGCGTCGGACAGCTCAGTCTGCGCCACGAAGCCGTGGCCGACAAGCGCTTCCGCGACATGCTCGGAGAGAGCACTGCGCAGGACAGCACGAGCCTTGTCACCATAACGTCCTACGAGCCCAATCGCCTCACATACGACGTGCGGTCGGCCAATGGCGGTGTCGTCGTGTTCTCGGAGATATACTATCCGGGCTGGACAGCAACGGTCGACGGCGAGGAAGTGCCCGTCGGACGGGTCAACTACATCCTGCGTGCCATCAGCGTGAAGCCCGGCAGCCACAAGGTGGAGCTGACTTTCCAGCCCAAGACGCTGGCTACGACGGAGACGATAGCATACGTTGCCTACGCCGTTTTGCTCGTCGTGATACTCGTCATAGCGTTTGTGACATGGCGGAAGAAGCGCGGCGCTAAGGCTTGAACGGCTCCGCAATAGCGATTTAACGACGTTACGATAACGCATCTAAGATATTGAGATAGCGGTTCAACGACGTAATTATACATAAACGCCAATGCCACGGCATCCGAACCGGATAGCCGTGGCATTGTCGTTTATGCGTTTTTGAATTGTCGTTTACGTGTTTCTGAACTATTGTCCTCACCCGTTGTAGTCGTGTGTGATGTTGTGGCGGACGTATGCGCGGTGTCCGTAGAGTGCGATTACGACGAAACAGATGAGCGGGATGACGAATGATATGTTTGAATTCCTGAATGCACAGCGCGGTGAAAAGAAGATCGGGAAACAGCGGACGATATCGGTCGTCTGGTGTGCTTATTCGTTTGTGATCCAGTGTCGTGACTGGCTGCCGGACGAGGTGGGAGGCGTTTGCTGGTGG
>USFX01000213.1 GCA_900553965.1 uncultured Prevotella sp. | reverse complement strand
GCACTTCGCCCTTTACGACGCGGTGGAGGGAGGACGCGACTACAACACCGTCGACATGAGCCGCGTGCGCATGTACAACCAATATCTTCCGCCCTACAAGGCTGCCGTTGAGGCCGGCGCGGGAAGCATCATGTCGTCGTTCAACCTCGTCGACGGTGTCCCGGCGACGGCCAATCGCTGGCTGCTCACCGACCTTCTGCGCGGACAGTGGGGCTTCGATGGCTTTGTCGCAACCGATTATGAGTCCGTCAAGGAGATGCTGAACCACGGCGTGAGCGCCAATCTCGCCGAGGCGTCGGCTCAGGCGCTGCGTGCCGGAACGGACATGGACATGGTTTCGGCCGGCTTCCTGACCACGTTGGAACAGTCCGTGGCTGATGGCAAGGTCTCCGCGGAGGAGATAGACGCCGCCTGTCGCCGTATCCTCGAAGCGAAATATAAGCTCGGACTGTTCGCCAATCCTTATAAGTATTGCGACAAGAAGCGTCGTGCCCGCGACATATTCACGGCCGAGAACCGTGCCGCAGCCCGTGCTATAGCCGCCGAGACCTTCGTTCTTCTGAAGAACGGAGGCAAGGACGGTGCCGTCCTTCCGCTGAAGAAGCAGGGCAAAGTCGCTCTCGTCGGCCCATTGGCCGACACCCGCGCCAACATGGCCGGCACGTGGTGCGTGGCCTACGTGCCCGAGCGTTTCTCCACTTTGCGTGAGGCCATGGGTCGCGCGCTCGACGGAAAGGCCGAACTTCTCTACGCTCAGGGATGCAATCTCACCGCCGATGAGGCGCTCCAGACAGCCGCCGAGTTCGGCAAGACCATCCCGCGCGGCGACGACAAGGCCATGAAGGCCGAGGCACTGGCCGTTGCCCGTCAGGCTGATGTCATAGTCTGCGCGATGGGCGAGTGCTCCGACATGAGCGGTGAGAGCTCCAGCCGTTCGTCATTAGAGATGCCCGACGTCCAGCGCGAGCTGCTCGCCGAGCTGGTGAAGCTGGGCAAACCTGTCGTTCTGCTCAACTTCTCGGGCCGTGCCACGGTGCTCACGTGGGAGGAACAGAATGTCGACGCCATCATGAACGTGTGGTTCGGAGGCTCTGAGGCGGCCGACGCCATCTGCGACGTGGTCTTCGGCGACAAGGCCCCGATGGGCCGTCTCACCGTGACGATGCCGCAGTCGACGGGTCAGATGCCGCTCTACTATAACCATCTGAACACCGGCCGCCCCGTGCGCGAGGGCGCTCAGAAATACTATAAGTATCAGAGCAACTATCTCGACGTGCGCAACGACCCGCTCTATCCCTTCGGCTACGGTCTTACGTACACCACCTTTGCCTACGGCGAGCCGCGCCTGAGCAGCAAGACGATGGCCCGGGACGGTTCCGTCACGCTCACTGTCAACGTCAGCAACACCGGCAGCCGCGAGGCCACCGAGACCGTCCAGCTCTACATCCGCGACCTCGTCGCTTCCATCAGCCGTCCCGTCAAGGAGCTGAAAGGCTTCGAGCGCATCACGCTGAAGGCCGGGGAGAGCCGCGACGTGACCTTCACCGTCACGCCCGACATGCTCAAGTTCTATAACGCCGACCTCGAATATATACTCGAACCGGGCGATTTCGAAGTGATGGTTGGCCCGAACAGCAGGGATGTGAAACGGCGTAGGCTGACAGCTCTTTAGGAGTTAAGGAATCAAACTTCAGGAGTTAAGGAGTTAAAGGGAGTTACCACTACGCTGCGCTCCGTTTCAGGAGTTAAGCCGAATGTAACGTAAAGGATTCAATTGGTTCGGCCATTGAACTTTCGGGACGTGTTCCTGCAAGTTCAATGGCCGAAATCTTTATGTGGCATTTGGCTTAACTCCTGAACGGAGCGCAGCGTAGTGGTAACTCCCTTTAACACCTTAACTCCCTAAATTCAACACCTTAACTCCCTAAATTCAACTCCTTAACTCCCATAAAAGCGTATTATTCTTTGCTTTCTCTGTTTGTCTGTCCCGTTTTTTATGTATTTTTGCAAACTGGAAACAGACATTTAAATCTATTGAACATGCAACGACTACTATGCTCAGCCCTAATGATAGTCATTGCGTTGTCGGCGATTGCGGACAACGTAAGGCTCGATTCCCTATACCATTGTCTCGATGAGGCCATCGCCCAATCTCCCGATTACGTCAAGCTGCGTGAGGCGCGTATTGACAGTCTTCACCGTATGGTGGCCGAAGCGCGCACCGACGAGCAGCGTTATGAACGGGAGATGCAGCTGTTCTTTGAGTATAAACCTTATCGCAATGACTCCGCAATGGCTTGTATAGGGCGTTGCATCGCTCTGGCAGAGCGCATAGGAGACCGTGACGAGATAGTGACGTGTCAGGCGCGGCAGGCATTCCAGTGTTCCACGACCGGACTCTATGTCGAGTCACTCGGTATTCTCTCCCGCATTGACACCGTCGGAGCCGGACCGCAGGCCATGGGAGAATATTTTCTGGCATACGGCCATGTCTTTGGGGAGCTGAAGTATTACGGAACGCTTGAATGGCTCAAGGCTCAGTATGGGGCGGAGGCGGCACGCTATGTCAGCCTTGCTCTCAGTCGTCTGGACAAGAACCGTGACGAATATCAGCAGCATCTGGAGATGCTCCGCTACGCTGATAACGACCCGCAGAATGCTTTGGAAATAAACGACAGGCGGCTGGCCCGCGTGAAGGAAGGATCCCACGAATATGCCATCGTGGCTTTCTACCGTTATATGGACTACAAACAGATGGGGCGCATGGACGAAGCCAAATACTGGCTGGCACGGGCCGCGCTGAGCGACGTGCGCAACGCCGTGATGGACCAGGCCGCTGTCTGGGAACTGGCCAATCTTCTCAATCAGGAGGGACAGCTCGCACGGTCTTATTCTTATATAAATTTTGCGTGGGAGTCGGCCGTGAAGTTCGGTACGCGTATGCGCAACTGGCAGATTTCGCCCATTCTCCAGACCATCGACAAGAACTATCAGAAGGAGACGGAGCGCACGAACATGATGTTGCGGATGCTGGTAGGGACAGTCTGTGTGATGGCCGTCGTCATGCTGGTGCTGCTCATCTATGTCGGGCGTCAGCGCAATAAGTTGGCTGCGACCCACCGTGAATTGAGCGGAAAGAGTTGCCTGCTCAGTTCGCTCAACGACGACCTGCGCCGGGCAAACGCCAGCCTTGACGAGGCAAACCGCCAGCTCCAAAAAACCGTCGGCCAGCTCCACGAACAGACCCGCGTCAAGGAGGAATATATCGGACGTTTCATGCGCCAATGCTCGTTGTACATCGACAGGAACGACGCCTTCCGGAAGCGTGTCAACAAGATGCTGAAAGGGCGTGAATATGAGGAACTCTACAAGTTGACGAAGTCGGAAGAACTGAAGGCCAAGGAGCTGGAGGAGTTCTATTCGGGCTTCGACTCGGCTTTCCTCCACCTCTTCCCTAATTTCGTCGAAGACTTCAACCGCCTCCTGCGTCCCGAAGAGCGTATCGTCGTCAGCGGCGAATACAAGCTCAACACCGCACTGCGCATCTTCGCCCTCATACGCCTCGGAATCGAAGACAGCTCGACGATAGCCGAATTTCTCCACTATTCGGTCAACACCATATATAATTATCGTGCGCGCGTCAAGAACGGGGCTGCCGACAACCGCGAGAGTTTTGAAAGCCGTGTGAAAAAAATCGGCATGCCGGAATGATGCCGGACGCTTTTTCACGGGACGCGGCTTTTGTTATCATAATGTCTTTATGAGGCCGTGGCGGGTGTAGCGGACCGTTATATGTGAGCATTGCCCGTTGTCTGCAGATGTCTTCGTCGCATGACAACGGACAGAATATCGTGTCACAAAAATATCCCGGAATTTAACACTTCAGAATTTTAATTCTACGACGGAGCAAAGCCGAAATCTTAACGCGGCGGCTCCGTTTTTTTGTGTTTTCCGACTTCCGGCTGAACAGGGAGGGCCTTACGGCTCTACAACGGGGCCGTTATTGGAGGACAGCGGCGGCCCCGTTGCAATGCAACAAGGGCCCCGCCGCAACCCCGTAAGGCCCTTACGGCAGAACTTTCGGGCTGATTTTGTTGCACACTTTCGATGTTTTTGTTGTAACATGCTGGTGCTCAGATGCTAAAAGATGCACGCGCAAAACTCGCGAATTTGCGGCCAAAAGATTT
>USFX01000212.1 GCA_900553965.1 uncultured Prevotella sp. | reverse complement strand
ATAATAATCAGGAAATAATTGGTTATGTTAATTAAATTCAAACATTTCATAGGAACACTCGCATTGGTTTTCCCCCTGCTGGGGGGATGGTCCGCAGGAGAAGTCAAATCTGTCCAGATCCCGGAACAACTGCCGGAATGCCCGGTGCGCTTCATCCGCGGCACCCTGGTGGCGCAGGATGGAGCTATATGGGCCGTGGGGGAGAGGGAAAGCGTTTACCGCCTTCAAGTCGGCGACAGGGCGTACGAGAAGTCGTGGCTCAACATGGATTATTATTCCGGCTTTCCCAAAGGGAAGAATTTCACCTGCATTGCGGAGGACAGGCAGGGCCGCATCTGGGTGGGCACGAAAGGCAGCGGACTGTTTGTCATCGGGCGTGACGGCGGTGTGACCCGCTATGTCCATAACCCGTCCGACCGCTATTCGCTCAGCCACGACGACATCTACGACATCGACATCGACCGCCGCGGACGTATCTGGGTGGCCTCGTTTGAGGGCGGTATCAATCTCGTTGACGAGCGGGCCGACGGCCGTCTGCGCTTCATCAACTGTCTCAACGATATGGGACAATACCCCGACAGTCTCTATTTCCGGAAGATACGCCGCATAACGCATGACGGCCGCGGAACCATAATCCTCTCGACGAGCAGCGGACTGATAACTTTCTCCGACGATTTCAGCAGCCCAGGAAAGATCCGTTTCCATATCTCCCGCCATATCCTCGGCGATTCGACGAGCCTCATGGCCAACGACGTCCAGCAGACTCTGGTGACGCGCAGCGGCCGGATTGTGGTGGCCACGATGGGCGGCGGCGTTCAGGAGATGGTTTCCGACGGCGCCTTGAAGGACAATCTCCACTTCCGCAGCCTCACGACCGTGCGTCCCGACGAGAGCATCGTACAGTCGCTGACGGAGGACAACCGCGGGAATATATGGATAATCCGCGAGAGCAGCATCGAAAAATACAGTCCGAAGACAGGCTCCCTGTCGCAATACGGACCGGGAAACATCGGCTACGACGTTGAGATGTCGGAGGCTAGGCCGGTCCACAATCCCGTGACGGACGACATCTCGGTGGCCGTCTACGGAGGCTTCATCACATTCCGTCCGGCAGACCTGAAGAAGAGTGTCAACAGTCCGAACATCGTCTTCACCGGCGTTCTCTATCAGGGAGACAGCGAGATGGAGCCGCTGCTGAACAAAAAGGTTCTCGACGTGCCGTCGGACCGCCGCAATCTCACGGTCTATTTCGCCGCGCTGGAGTATTCGGACAAGTATCTGGTGAAGTATGCCTATAAGCTTGACGGCGTTGACGACAAGTGGAACTATGTCGGCGCGGCCAACTCGGCCTCGTTCAACTACCTTCCCGCCGGACGCTACAAGCTGCTCGTGAAGAGCACCAACTGTGACGGCGTCTGGATGGACAACGTCGCAGAGCTGGAGATTTATGCCCATCCCACGTTCTGGGAGACGGGATGGGCCCGTCTGCTCTACGTCCTGCTGTTCTGCGGAGTGATATGTCTAATCGTCTATATCTATAATCTCCGCAGCCGTGCGGCCATGGAACGCGAAATGAGTGAGCTGAAGACGAAGTTCTTCACGGAGATCAGCCACAATCTGCGCACGCCGCTGACCCTCATCGGAGCGCCCGTCAGCGAGGTGCTCAACAGTGTCGGACTGACCGATTCCGCCCGTCGCCATCTGGAGATGGTCCAGCGCAACGCCTCGCGCATGCTCGAACTGGTCAACAAGATGTTGCGTTACAGCATGGAGAAAGGTGTCTATATCAGTGACGACCGGCCGTCCGAGAATTCCGCTCCGACCTCCGCCATGACCCCGCCCGACATTCAGGCCGATGCCTCTGCTGACATGGCGCCGCAACAGAAGCGCGAGCACATCCTCGTAGTTGAGGACAACGATGACGTCCGCGACTTCCTTGTCAGCATCCTTCAGGATGAATATAACGTCCTGGCGGCCGAGAACGGCCGGCGCGGACTGGAGATTGCAGAGACGGAGATGCCCGAATTTATCATCACCGACGTCATGATGCCCGTCATGGACGGCCTGACGATGGTCCACCGCATCAAGCAGAACAAGGACATCTGCCACATCCCCATCATCGTCCTTTCGGCCAAGGCCTCCCTTCAGGACCGTCTCGACGGTCTGCGCGAGGGCATTGACGACTACATCACGAAGCCTTTCAGCGCCATTTACCTCAAGTCGCGCGTGAGCAACATCATCCGCCAGCGTCATCTCCTGCAGCAGGCCTATCTCGAACAGATAAAGCCGGAGGACCGGAAGACCTACAGTCTGGAGGCGCCTCAGATTGTCGATGCCGACAACGAGATGATGAACCAGCTGCTCGGCTATCTTGAAGAGCACATCAGCGACGCGTCGCTGAAGATTGACGACCTTGCCGACGCTGTCAATCTGGGACGTTCCGTGTTCTACGGAAAGATAAAGAGCATCGTGGGCATGACGCCTGTGGACTTCGTCCGCCATATCCGCATGCAGCGCGCGGAACAGCTCATCGCCGGAAGCACCTATCCGTTCTCGCAGATTGCATACATGGTCGGCTTCTCCGACCCCAAATATTTCGGCAAGTGCTTCAAGAAAGAGACCGGCATGACGCCGTCGGAATACCGTGAAAAGGCGAACGGAACAGTTCCGGCCGGCTGACATCACGTTTCCATTCGGCAGGTTTATACACGAAAAAGACGCGGAGACACGGGGGATTCGTTATTCTTCCCCGGTGTCTCCGCGTCTTTATTTGTCTGTTGTTTCAGAATATTTTGCGGTCAAGCTCCCATTTTCCCGACAGCCAACTCGTTTTCAAGATATTCATAAACGTAGGCCGTGCTCTGGCTGTACAACCCTGTAACAGGATTGATCAGCTTTGAGTACGTGTCAGAAGTATATAACGTCCTGAATGCGCAGGCTATATCCATACCGTGCTCATCAATAAGCAGCAGGATGATTTCCTTTGAAATCTCCTCTATCATAAACGTTTCCTTGCTCATAATTCAATCTTTCTTAAATGTCTGATTGCTTTCTCAGTACCGAAGAAGTATTGCATCGTCACACCTTTCATATATTTCAGCTCTTCAAGAAACCTGTCCATGTCAATCAGTCCGGAGGTGAAGCGGCGGATTTGAAAACCTACGGCATCATCCGCAATAGGTCCGACGACGATGTCGTAACCGTGTAGCAGCTCACGTGTACGGTTACGACGGTTCATCAAAACGAACTCAGCCCACTCCTTGCTGTAACCGTCAAATCTCAGCAACGACAGTTCCGGAGAATCAAATATATGGTCATCTGTTTCGTAGACGTTCACAACGGGGCTTCCGAAACCTAATTGTTCCGTTTTGCAGACGGCCAGTTCCCGGGCTTGGGTTTCGTCTGCAGAAAGATAAAAGCCGCATCCGAAGTCCTTGCCGACCTTAGATTTCGACAAGTCTATTGACCTTATCTCGATATTAGAACCATGATATAGAATCATACCAAGGCCCCTCCATTCCTTTGGCAATATGCTGTCAAGTCTTCCACAACGTCCTCAAACGGCAGTGTATGCTCAACGTTATAGAAACGGTTCACGAAGTCGAACCCCTTAAAACGTTCCAGATAGCGGTACGCCTGAGCCATATTGAGGGAATGGGCCGCAGCAAATTCGCTGATTACCGCTATGATATAAGCGACCTTGTCTTTAACATCTGAATCCATATCCGATATTGTTTTGTCTTCTGCAAATATAGTAAAACTTAGTCACATCGGCAAAACATATCCGTATTTTATGAGCGATTTCACCGCTCATGCGGTTATATAGTAGGCTTTCAACCAACCAATTATAGCACAAAAAGACGCGGAGCCACCGGGGAGGAATGACGAATCACCGGTGTTTCCGCGTCTTTATTGTCTTTTCAGGACGTCGCGCCATTGCGTATGGCGCAGGTTCTTACTTGATTTTCACGTTTATCGTCTTCAAGTTCTGAGCCGCGCTGGAGTTGCCGACCATAACCTCATATTTCCCAGGAACGACGCGCATCGTGTTGGTCTTCACGTCCCAGCCCTCGAAACTCTCGCGGGGCAGGTCGATGGTAACGGTGCTGCTCTCGCCGGCTTTCAGCGCCACACGCTTATAGGCGCGGAGCGTTTTCAGCGGGCCTTCGGTGTCGGCCGTGTTGCGGATGTAGACCTGTACGACCTCATCTCCGTCACGCTTTCCGCTGTTGGTCACGGTGACGCTCAGCGTGCCCTTCTTCGCGTCATACTTTGGAGTGCCGAAGCTGAACGTCGTGTA
>USFX01000211.1 GCA_900553965.1 uncultured Prevotella sp. | reverse complement strand
GGCAGCGTCGCGAGCCAGCCGTCTATCGGCGGCGCGCAGTGATAGTGGATGCGTCCCTTGCGTCCCATGATGCCCGTCTGCATGCTCATGACGTCGTCGGCCTTGGTCTTCTTCCATCCCTCGACATCGCGTTTGAGCTGGAACTCGCGCGCCTTGAGATAGTCGCAGGGGTCATATTCGTAGGAGATGGAGAGCGGAACAATGTGGAGCTGGGCCAGCCGTTCGGTCACGCTGCCCTCCCCGCCCATGGCCATCATCTTCAGGAGAGACTGCTGCGTGCGGTCGTCGCTGTCCTTGGCACGGCCCTCGCGCTGGGCAATCCAGATGTTGTCGTGCTTCTCCCGGATGACATAGTGCATATATTCAGCCATCAGCCGGCTGTTGGCCAGCATCTCCTTGATGGCTGCGCCGCGGCGGACGATGAACGACTTGTTGACCCTCACGAGGTCCTCAATCCACGGAGCGGCCAGCAGATTGTCGCCGATGGCAATCTCACAGGTCGTCCCGAAGCCGCCGTCGAAGAGCATCTTGTCGAGGAAAGCCGAGTCGAGGACAATGTCGCGGTGGTTGCTGACGAAGGTGTAGCGGCCGGAGGTGGCCACCCGTGACAAGTCCATCGTACAGCCGTCGGAGGTCTGCGCCAGCAGCGAGACAAGGAAGCCGTAGCACAGCTCTTTCTGAAATTCAAGATTCGTGCGGCATGAGCGTATCTTCGCGGCGAGCGCTTCGAAGGGCACTCCGCGGAAAACATACTCCATGACCGCGCGGAACTGCGGGTCGGCTATCAGCCTTTCGTAGACCGCGGGCAGCTCTTCGGGGTCATACGGGCGTATGGGGTCAAACTTTGAGGGTGTGTTCATTGTCGTATATATATAATAAGGTGAAAGACCGTCGCGCCGCCGGAGCACATCCGTGGCGGCAGTGGCGGAAAATCAGAACTGGTTCTCGACGATGTCCGTGAGCACGTCTTTCATCTCCAGTCCGGCCGCGCGGACCTGCTGGGGAATGAAGCTGGTGGCCGTCATGCCGGGCGTCGTGTTGACTTCGAGCATGAAGATGCGCTCCTTCTCCTGTCCGGAGGCGTCCTTCTGGCGGCTGATGATATAGTCGATGCGGATAATTCCGTTGCAGCCCAGTATGTCGTAGATATGGCTGGTGATTTCGCTGACGCGCCGTGCGGTGTCCTCACTGAGGCGTGCGGGCGTGATTTCCTTCACCTGACCGTTATATTTAGCGTCATAGTCGAAGAACTCGTTGGCCGTAACGACCTCCGTGGCGGGCAGGACGACGGTCTTCTCGCGCGTCTTGTAGCATCCGATGGAGATTTCCGTTCCCTCGATGAACTGCTCCACCATGACCTCGGGGCTCTCCATGATGGCCTTGCGTATGGCGGGGGCGAGCTGGTCCTTGTTCTTCACCTTCGACACGCCGAAGCTGCTGCCGTCGGCCGCGGGCTTGACAAAACAGGGCATGCCGATGCGCTGTTCAACCTCGTCGTCGCTGACCATCTCCTCGTAGCCCTTACGGATGAGCAGCGAGTCGGCCACGAGAACACCGTAGCCGCGCAGATACTGATTCAGGACGAACTTGTCGAACGTCAGCGCCTCGACGAGAACACCGCTCGTAGAATATGGCATGCCGATCAGCTCGAAGTAGCCCTGAAGCAGTCCGTTCTCTCCGGGAGTGCCGTGGATGGTGATATAGGCATAGTCGAAGCAGACCTTCCGGCCGTTCTCCGTGAAGGAGAAGTCGTTGCGGTCGATGCGTGCCGTCGTGCCGTCGGCCAGCTCAACGTGCCAGTCGTGGGCCTTGATGTCCACTATGTATATGTCATATCGCTCTTTGTCGAAGAAAGAGTAGAGGCCGCGCGCTGAGCGCAGCGAGACGTCGTGTTCGGAGGAATCGCCTCCGCAGACAATTGCTATTGTTCTTTTCATATTATCAAATTAAAATTAAAATCAAACACCAGCCCCGAGACCCACCCCACCCCTCCCAAAGGGAGGGAGTTTGATATGCCTTATTATCTTCCTTTTCCCCGGAACCCACTCCGAGAGTATCTAAGCTCCCTCCCTTCGGGAGGGTTGGGGTGGGTTTTAGGTATTCTTCATCTTAGCTCCCATATACTTCCTCCACTTCTCTATCAGCGCCCACATGTCGATGGGCAGCTCGCTGGTGAAGTCCATCTGCTCGTGGGTCACGGGGTGGACGAATCCCAGCGTGCGGGCGTGGAGGGCCTGTCGCGGGCAGAAGCTGATGCAGTTGGTCACGAACGTGCGGTAGCTTCCAGTGCGTTCGCCGCGCAGGATCTCCGTTCCGCCGTAGCGTTCGTCGCCGAAGAGCGGATGGCCGATATGGCGCATGTGGGCACGTATCTGATGAGTGCGGCCTGTTTCCAATATGCACTCGACGAGCGTCACATATCCGAAGCGCTCTATTACGCGATAGTGGGTCACGGCCGACTTGCCGATCTCCGAGCCGGGCGGGAAGACAGCCATGCGCAGACGGTCTTTCGGGTCGCGCCCGATATTTCCCTCGATGGTACCGCGGTCCTCGGTCATGTTGCCCCAGACGAGGGCGTTGTAGCTCCGGTGGGTCGTCTTGTTGAAGAACTGGGCGCCCAGCTCCATCTTTGCCTCCGGCGTCTTGGCCACGACGAGCAGACCGCTCGTGTCCTTGTCGATGCGGTGGACGAGACCCACCTGCGGGTCGTTGGGGTCGTATGTCGGCAGATTGCGCAGATGCCAGGCCACGGCATTAACGAGCGTACCGTCGAAATTTCCGCATCCGGGATGGACGCAAAGTCCGGCCGGCTTGTTGACGACCATCAGGCTGTCGTCCTCGTAGACGATGTCGAGCGGGATGTCCTCGGGCTCAATCCGCGTGTCATAATGCGGGCGGTCGAGCATGAGCGTAACCACGTCGCCCGGGCGCACCTTATAGTTACTTTTCACCGGGCGCTCGTTGACATGGACGAAACCCGCCTCAGCCGCTTTCTGTATGCGGTTGCGGCTGGAGTGCTGCATCTTCTCGAACATATACTTGTCCACCCGCACGGCTTCCTGCCCTGCGTCAACGTCAAACCGATAGTGCTCATAGAGCTGTCTGTCCTGGGCGTCGTCTCCGCCCATATCCTCAATGTCGGTCTGTTCCTGTCCGTAAATATCTTCAGTGTCTTCTGTCATCTGTCTATTATAATAAAGGTGTCTCCCGTCACCATCCCCCGCGGGTCATTCGCCCATGTCTACGGGCGGTTCGCTGACCTCCTCAAAATCATCAGTCTCACTCAGCTCCCCCGTGTCGATTTCCGGCTCGGTGTAGCTGATGTCCTCGTCGTCCTCATCGTATGTCCCGCTGCCGATGACGAGCCTCAGCGGCGTGTCAATCGAGATACGGTCGCCAGCCCCGACGCGCCGTCCACGGCACTCGATGGCGTAGACCCAATCCTTCTCGCCCGGCACTTGTTTGGGTTCAAGCAGCCGGAAGCCCATCGCCGTCAGCTTCGCCTCAGCCTCGCGCGCACTGCTGTTCTCCGCCAGATCGGGTATGGAGAACGACGGCGACGCGGGCGAATTGACCGTCACATAGACCGTATGGCCGGACTTGACACGACAGCCCGCACCCGGATTCTGAACCAATATGCAGTCGGCCGGCAGCCGCTTGTTATACCCCGAGTCACTCACGACAATCCTCAGCCCGTCCTGCTCCAGGAGCAGCCGGGCCTTGGCATACGTCATGTTCCTCAAATCCGGTACGGGTATGCCCTCACCGTGGTGGGTATATATCTCCAGCCCGAACTTCACCCCCATGCAGACCACTGTCACGACGATGACCATCGCGAGTATATTGCCCCAGAGGAACCGGCTGGCAAATTTCCCAAAGAATTCCTTTATCTTCATCCGTCCGTTCATATAGCCGCAGACTCACGTCCCGCAGCCTATTTTATGCAAAAATAGTGCCAGCGAGCGCTGGTGTGAACTTGTTCACGTATTGCCGAGCGCAGCCTATTTTATGCAAAGATAGCACAAATCAAGTGAAGAGCAAAACAAATCGCCATTCTTTTGACATAAAAGGCGGAAATAAATACGGTTCATCCGGCATCCGGAATGATATGTGCCCACACGATAAACAAGGAATGAGAGTGAACATCTTATAGTATGTTTTTTGAAAAGGTGCAGAGATACAGAGCTATATCACCCTCTCTACGTCTCTGCAATAAAAAGAGCATTCCACAAGGAGAAACTGTTAAAAACTCGGAATTATCCCGACAAATGCCTCAAAATCCTTGAAGAATTCAAAAATGAAAATCATTTGGCCGCAA
>USFX01000210.1 GCA_900553965.1 uncultured Prevotella sp. | reverse complement strand
GCGTGGGGAATCCTACTTGCTGCTCGCTCCGCCACTTGAGGCTCTGGCATTTGCCCATCCAGTCGAGAACGAGCAACGCAGAACCCACGCCGATGTGTTTATATAATATCTCCTATACCACGGCCTCTGCATAATCACGTCAGAGCATGTATTATGCATACGGAATGGTAGCAGGATTGTTTATAAAAACATCCCATGAGCATCTACCGTTGCCTTATTCTATGACTGGATTTTGAAACTGCCAGATTTCAAGCGGTCAAGAACAAAGCGTATGATAAACGCTTTCCTATATATAGCGACTCCCGCCCACCCTTTACCCCGTTGCCGGGATGTGACATCCCTTTTACGGAACGGCGCGGGTTCTCCTCATTCACGCAGAACTTTTGCAGACGCGTCCGCATGGCACGCGTAAACAGGGAAATCCGAAAGTCACTTGCAAAAATACGAAAAGTTTTTCTCCATGCAAAATAAAACCGTTCGTTTTTTATGGGGATTTTTAGATGTAGAGTTAGCGTGTTGAGTTAGTGTATTTTGAAAGCCGCTGTTTGTTGTCATGAAGAACCATTCACGTGCAATTGTCATCATTGGATTGCAATCGTGCTTGCGGCGGCGGATAGACAAAAAGAGAGGGCGTGTCATTTCATTCTGACGCGCCCTCTTCCGGTTTCTTGTCGTCTGCGGCTTTGGCCGCTACGTTATGTTTATCTCAGGGCCACCTTCTTGACAGTAGTCGTTCCGTCGGCAGCAGTAGCCTTGATGACATAGACGCCGGTGGCGAGGCCGTTGAGGCTTACGCTTCCGTTGCCCTTAGCCAGGCGTGCTCCTGCTGTCGAGTAGACGTCGAGCTTGCAGCCCTCGGCCGTCACGGTGCGTCCGTCAAAGCTGATGGCAGCCTTTCCGGCTGTGGCATTGGCGATGGCTGACGTCTCCTCCACGGTAACGACGGCGATGGCGGTCTTTCCGTTCAGGCTGAATGTCATTGTCGACTGTCCTTTCTTTATCGCGGTGAACTTGATGAAAATCTTTCCCTTCTCGAAGCCCATGTCGCTCATCTCGAACAGAGACTCGTCCGTCATGTTGAAGCTGAAGCCGTCAATCATGTCATCGGTCAGCTCCTTGCCGGCGAGGCTCAGCTCGATGGTGAACTCCTTGCCGACATAGACAGTCGTCTCGGCCGGGGTCACGATGAGCAGACCGCCCTCGAAGTGGAGCGCGGGACGGGTGTAGTCGCCCACCATTGCCCACGGTGACTCAGCGTCGTAACCGTAAGCCCAGCCAAGCTCCATGAAGAAGCCCATGCCGGTCTCGTCGGCTGCGACGGACTTGCCTTCGGTCGTCGTTGTCTCGTCGGCTATAGCGCCGTCAACTTTTGCCAGCGTTGCCACGGCATAGTTGTCCGTGAGGCCGGCCTCGGGAGCGTTGGGCTCGCCGTAGATGGGCTCATATGTCGTCTCGTCATAGCCGATGACCTCAGGCTCGTTGTTGACGCATGTCATGCCGACGATGCGGTGGAGCGTGTTGTTCTGTCCGGCGAATGATTCGTTGCCGGCTTCTCCCGTATATGTGAGTGAGGTCAGATTGACATAGCAGCCCTTTATCGCTGCGGGCGCCTCAGGTACTTCCGTGCCCGGCTCCGTCTCACCTTCGCTTACGGTTATGGCCGGTGTCAGCTCGCCGGCGATACCGCCCGTCTTGGGACCGCCGCCCCAGCGCGGAGCCTCAGTGGCCTCGATGGTGCCCTCGACATGGCAGTTGACGATGGGAGAGCGCTGTGAGGAACCGGCAATACCTCCGATGGTGTGCATACCCTTGATGGCTGCGTTGACGTGACAGTTGGCAATGGTTCCGGCGTTGCTGTGCATTTCAGAGACGATACCGCCGATTGTGGATCCGCCGTTTATCTTTCCCGTAAAGGCGCAGGCGCTGATGGTCGATGATGTCTGGAGTGTGCCGAGAATACCGGCTGCCGCCTCGTCGCCCGTGCAGGTGACCTCTCCGTCGAACGAGCATTCGGAGATGTTGGTGTAGAGTGAGGCCTTGCCGATGAGACCTGCGACGCTCTCCTCGCCGGTCACCTTACCGCCGTAGACGTGGATGTTGCTTATCGTCGCACCCGTTGCGTTGGTCGTGAGAAGACCCATGGAAGCGCTGGAGGCGTTGAACACGGGGTTGACGAAGTTGATGTTCTTGACCGTTGTGCCCTGACCGCCTTCGGGCGTTCCGTTGGCGGCGATGATGTTCGGGATGAACGGCCGGCCTGTGATTGTCAGGTTGGAGATGATGTGGTTCTTACCGTCAAGCGAGCCGGAGAAAGAGAAAGCGGAGGTATGCTTGAGCTCAGAACCGGCAGCGTCGATGTCGCATCCCAGGACGTAGTGGGCCGTGGGGTTGGCCTTGATTTGCTGGAGACCGCCGACTGTCGTGATGACATACGGATCGGCAGCCGTTCCGTCGCCCTCTTCGTAGAGGCTGAGCGGCAGGGAGTAGAGCTGTGTCGCCATCTTGCCGTCCTTTACATAGTTGATGGCCAGTGACGGACTGTCTGTTCCGAGGTTTATGAGCGTGATGTACTGAAGCGTTCCGAGCTCATCATCGGGAGTGACCTGAAGCAGGTCTTCCTTTTCCGGATCAGAGCTGATGATGAGCAGCTCCTCGTGGTTGCCGGCCTGTCCGGAGACGTTGCGGCGCTTCACGAGCACGAGATATTCGCGTGCGTCATCAATGTTGAAGATGTAGGGGTCGAAGGCGTCCACACCGGCGTAGACCTGTGCCAGGTCGATGTCCTTTCCGAGGTTCAGCTGGTCGACATGGTCTATGCTTCCGTCAGTGTTCACGTATGCCACGCTTGTGAACATGTTACCTTCGGCGTCGCTTGCTCCTGTCGTCTGCGGGCATACCAGCTGATAGCCGTTGGCGGTGGCGATACGGTCAGTCTGTGTGGTGATGTAGATGTCGTTGCTGAGGATTGAGTTCAGTGAGAAGTCTTTCTCGCCGGTGATGAGGTTGACGAAGTCGAAGGTGTATGAGCCCGTCTCGTCCGATTTAGCGAACATCACCTGCGGAGCCTCTCCGGGAATGTCGTTCATGAAGTAGCCCACTTCCACGTTGGTCGCGAGTTCGAGGAGTTTCTCACCCTTTGCCTCGGTTGCTTTGGGGGCTGCCGAATATACGAGGAAGTCGTATGTGTAGCTGTCCCGTCCGGGGATGAAGTGCTCGCGTGTGATGATGAGCGAGGGTGTCCCGTCAGTTGTGTAGCGGTCGAAGGAGAGGTCGTCATTGTATGAGAACGTTCCGTTGTAGAGGAAATAGCAGTTGTCGATGGTCGCGTCAGAGGCTATCGTCGTCGTGCTGTAGTGCTCGACGGTTGAGGCCCATGCCGACGGCGTCGTGTAGATGTCGCATATCAGCTCGTTGTCGGGCGTCGGGTTGTCGTTCTCGTGGTTGTAGGGCTCTTCATACCAGCAGTATTTCATGTGGTTGGTGACGAAGTAGGGCTGTCCGTTGTGGACGGTGCTGATGAAGGACACGTAGTTCTCGCCCGAGACGGTGATGGCCGGTATGCGGACGGTGAGGACGGGGTCGCCCATGCCGCTGTAGCCGGCTGACTTGTATGTCGTGTAGACGTAGTCGGCAGTGTTGAGGACACCGTTTACGTCCGGTGTGGTGGTCTCTTCTTCTGTGATGAACGTAATCCAGAATTTCTCGCTCCAGGAGTCGGTGGCCGTGTTGACGGCCGAGACATAGTAGCCGTTGAACTTTGCGATGACGTTGTTGTTGCCGATGGAGTAGACCCTTGTTGTGTAGCTGTTGACATACTCTGTCGTGTTGCAGGCGATGCCGATCATGATCTCGTAGGAGTTGTCGTAGTTGAAGAACTTCTGCGTGATGAGGGTTCCCACCTCGATCTGTGCCACTTTCGTCTCGCCCTCACCAAGTTCGATGATATCATCGATGGTGCCCACTTCTTTCAGCGTGGCGTCGTAGACGGTGATCTTGTAGCCCTTTATGAGTGTCTCTTTCCATGCACCGTGGTCCACCACTTCCTTGTTATATTCCATGGTGTAGAACCATGTCTCGCCGTTCGGGCCGTCCAGATATCCGTGCTGGTCGGCAGCGGGGAGTCCGCTGATGATGAAGTTTTGTGTCGTGACCTTTACCTGTCCGTTTCCGTTGGCGCGTTGCTGCATGGACTTGCCGGCTCTGTTACCGATGCCGCTCTCACGCATGTCGGCTTTCGCCTTTGGAGCGAAGCGGAACGCTGTGTTGGACAGGGCGCTCTTGGCATGCTCCTTTTGTGTTGGCGCAGGTGCGGCAGTGGCT
>USFX01000209.1 GCA_900553965.1 uncultured Prevotella sp. | reverse complement strand
CCATGGGGATCGTGATCCCAGCTATGCAGTGACCGCACCCAGCACCAAGAACGGCGATGTGACCGTCAGCCCCAAGAACGCTTCCAAGGGCGACCGCGTGACCATCACCGTGACCTCAACGAACACGGGACGAACGCAGCAGATGGGCCAATATACGTTCCGCGTGCGCAAGCTCCCCGACCCCGCACCATACATCTCGATGGCCGACGAGCACGGCAATCCGACCCGATATACGGGCGGCGGACTCGCCAAGGCGCAGCTGCTGGGAGCCGGCGGCATCGGAGCGGCCATCGACGACGGCATACTTGACATCGCGTTCCGCGTCGTCAGCTTCGAGACGGTGTTCTTCGACAACATGGGCAACGCCGTTCCCATGGTCAGTGAGGGCGACCGATTCTCGGCGCGCCAGAAGGAAACGTTCCGCAAGCTCACCCGCAACCGCCGCTTCTACATCACCGGCATCACGGCCGTCGGACCTGACGGAGTGCAGCGCAAGCTGAAAGCGACGATGGAGGTGATCGTGAAATGACAACGACGGGATTGCGAAATACAAACGAAAACAAGCATAATAGATATGAGAAGACTTTTGTTGATATTGACCATATCGCTCGCCGGCATCACGGCCATGGCCCAGCCAAAGGCACGCCGCAACGCCGCCGCGCAGAAAACCACGCAGACGGCGGGACAGCAGATGACGCGCCGCGCACAGATAATGTTCCCAACGGCCATTGACATGCCCTCCGACGTGGTGTGGCGGCGGGACATCTACCGCGAGGTGGACCTCAACACAGACGCCAACTCCGGTCTCTACTATCCCGTTGAGCCCATCGGACGTCAGCTCAACCTGTTCACATACGTCTTCAAGCTGGCTCTGGCGGGATATATTCCGGTCTTTGAGTACCGGCTGGACGGCAACGAGGCGTTCACCGACTCGGCCCGAGTGAACATGCAGACCATCCTCGACAACTACCACATCTTCTATGAGAAGCAGGGCAACAGGCTGCGCGTGGACAACAGCGACATCCCGTCGGCCGAGGTGAAGCTCTACTATCTGAAGGAGAGCGCATACTACGACCAGGCCAACTCCTCGTTCCACCGCAAGGTGATAGCCCTCTGTCCGGTGATGATGAGGGAGGACGACTTCGGCGGTGAGGCAGCCAAATATCCACTGTTCTGGGTGCGCTACAGCGATCTGGAGCCGTATCTGAGCCGTCAGACGGTGATGACGAGCAATCTGAACAACGCCTCGGTCATGACCCTGGACGACTTCTTCACGCTCAACCGCTATGACGGCAAGATATATAAAACGAACAACATGCTCGGCCGGACGCTGGCCCAATATTGCACGACCGACTCGGCCATGACGAAGGAGCAGCGCCGCATTGAGACCGAGCTGCAGATGTTCGAGAAGAATATCTTCGGTACGCAGGAGAAGAAGGACTCGCTCGACAGCATCGCACGCCTCGACCCGAAGGCAGCGAAGGCTGCCGCAAAGGCACAGAAGCGCAACCGCCGTGCCACGACAAAGGTGGCGAAAGCGCCAAAATCGCGCGTGTCGTCAGGCGGAAGCAGTGCCCCCCGCGTATCGGTAAGACGTCAGAGACATTGACGGGAGACCACTCTATTTTTATAATAAATCAATAAAGAAAATGCTTATGAAGAAGTTTTTTACTGCATTAATGTTCGCCGTAGCCCTGCTTACGGCCGCACCCTCTCAGGCACAGGTCAAGTTCGGTCTCAAAGGAGGTCTCAACGTGACTGACATGAGCCTCAGTTCTGAAGTCTTGAACGAGTCCAACAAGACCGGTTTCTTCGTCGGTCCGACTGTCAAGTTCACCCTGCCCATCGTGGGATTGGGCATCGACGCTTCCGCCCTCTACGACCAGCGCGACGCTAAGCTGAAGGGAGAAGACGGCTCAGAGAATGTTTCTCTGCGTAGCATCAACATCCCCATCAACGTACGCTATACGTTCGGTATGAGCAGTCTGGCCGCCATCTATCTGGCAGCAGGTCCGCAGTTCGGCTACAACATCGGTGACAAGAATATCTTCAGTGACGAAGACGGAAACGGATTCTCTCTGAAGAAGTCAAACTTCAGCGTCAATGTCGGCGCAGGCATCACACTGATGAGCAAGTTCGAAATCGGTGCGACATACAACATCGCCTGCGGCAAGACCGGCGAGCTCAATCTCATTGACGCCGCCGGCAAGCAGTTGTCAGAAAGCACCCGCATGAACTCATGGCAGGTTTCAGCCGCCTACTATTTCTGATAAGCCACCCGTCATACATCAACAGAAGGATGCGTGACACAGCATAGACACCATACAACAGGGGCATACCCTTGTACCGGCCCGCAGGAAGCCGCTGATTGACAGCCGCCGACGCCCGTGCAGATACAAGGATATGCCCCTTTTCCGTCAAACCGCGTATATGCAATAAGGTGAAGACACGCCTGTAATAACATGAAGACGTATATATAATCAAGGTAACAAACCGCCACCGCCACAAGACTATGAAGATGACATATCATGCAAGCCGCATATATATCTGGCTGACCAGATTTCACCGCTGCAGAGGTTTCGGCGTCCAGTCGCCGTCCGACTACAGCTTCATCCGCTATGTCATCAACGAGCACTACCCCTATTACGCCTACTCCGACCTTAAAAGCGCCATGCCCGACGCCGGTCCCCTCGCCCATCGTCTCGGCCGTCTCTACTTCCGCATAGCCAACCACCTCCAGCCCGCCGTCATCGCCGACATACATCCGGGCACAGACGCATACGCCGCATACATGCACGCCGGCTGCCGCCACGCCGTCATAACCCACGACGCTGCCGACATCGCCAAGGCCGACATGCTCCGCATCACCCTCTCCGACGACACAACCCCCACCGAGGGCTATGCCGCCATCATCCGCAAGGCCATCGCCGCAGCCCGTCCCGACTCCGCCGTCATCCTCGAAGGCATCAACCGCAACCGCGCCACGCGCACATTCTGGCGCAGCATACGGCAGGACAAGCGCGCCGCCATCACCTTCGACCTCCACTACGCCGGCATAATCCTATTCCCGCCCAACCGCTATCCGCAGCACTACACAGTGTGCTTTTAGTCCGCCGGCCTCCCACTCACCCCATAATCCCCTTCCCTCCCATAACCTCCCATCCACCCCATCACTCCCATAAAAAAAACACCCATCAGCAATATGAAGATAACCAAAGTCTACACAAAGACCGGCGACAACGGCACGACAAGCCTTGTCGGCGGCATCCGCATCGGAAAGGCCGACATCCGTCTGGAAGCCTACGGCACCGTCGACGAGCTCAACTCCCACCTCGGCCTCCTCGCCGCCCTTCTCCCCGCCGACGACAACAACCTTCCTAACAGTGACGACCGCCGGACAATAGAGCAGATCCAGTCCATCCTCTTCAACGTCGGCACCCATTTGGCCACCGACCTCTCCCAGACACCCCTCTACCCGTCTGCCCGTCTGCCCGAAGGCGCGACAAAACAGCTGGAAGAAAAAATCGACCGCACACTCTCCCTCCTGCCCGAAGCCCAGGGCTTTGTCCTCCCCGGAGGCACCCCCGCCGCCGCCCAGGCCCACGTCTGCCGCACCGTCTGCCGCCGTGCCGAACGCCGCGTCGTCGCCCTTGCTGCCGAAGCCGAGGTCGGACTGGAAATACAGACATATCTGAACAGACTGTCAGACTATCTCTTCGTTTTAGCTAAAAAACTCAATTTTATAGCCGGAGAAAGTGAAAAAATGTGGCATAACCCTTGTGAATAAGAATTATTTGATTACTTTTGCGCCTACATTGATAACCGATAAAAACATAACGAATAACTGATTAAAACATAACGACTATGTATTGGACACTCGAACTTGCTTCCAAACTGGAAGACGCACCCTGGCCCGCCACGAAAGACGAGCTCATAGACTACGCCACCCGCTCCGGCGCACCCCTCGAAGTTCTTGAGAACCTTCAGGAGATTGAGGACGAAGGCGACGTCTACGAAAGTATAGAAGACATCTGGCCGGACTATCCGACCAAGGAAGACTTCCTCTTCAACGAAGACGAATATTGATTATTCATCCTGAAATAAACTTTCCGGAAACCCAGACAATGAGGCCGACACCATCGTGTCGGCCCTATTTGTTTTATCCCCACAACCCGCCACGGAGCCGCCACGCCAGCACTTCCGGAGGCCACCAACAAACGCCATATCAATCATTCTGCCCCTAAAAGCCACACAGACGCAGCGGAATATCAGGCAACTTATCTAATCCAAACTATTCCAATCTTTCGAAGATTGGAATAGTTTGGAATAATTCCGCACCTCCTCCACCCCAAAATTCCCCGCCACGTCCGTG
>USFX01000208.1 GCA_900553965.1 uncultured Prevotella sp. | reverse complement strand
GCGGCACTAACCGTCACCCCCGCACGCGGTTCGCCGGTGGCGGTGTTGAGCAGCGAAACCTGATAGCCGATTTGGGCACGGGAGGTCACAGGGATGGCCAATATACACAGTATTATACAAACAATTGTACGTTTCATGATGCTTCGATTTTATTATTGTTTTGTAAAGGCGTAACCGTCAGAATAAGAACTTAAGAATCCTTCTTTATCACATAGGACTCTTTTAGATGGAATATAATATATAGTATATACAGAAGTAAAAAAATTCGTAGAATATTCCGTACAATGTTCCCTGTGTACATCATCCCAATCCCAATCACCAAACAAACGAACATCATTGCCATTTATGAAATACTCTCCTGTTAATTGTACCGGGATTTCTACAGAATCATCCCTCGGAGTACCATCCATGTCTCGCAGTCCTACTGTCCACCACTTATAATTAGAATCTGACCTAAATGTTCCATCTTCATTAAACTGAATTTTAGTATCTGAATTAATATAAGACATATATGTATATTTAACCGTTATAATATTTCCTTCTGAATCATATCTATCATAATAAGCATCTTTTCTCACATTATATTTATAACTACTCACCCACGTCCCCACAAGCATCTCCTTCGTCAACTCGCCAGTCTTCTTCGCATACTCCGCCACAGGCACGGAAAGAATCTGGCTTTTGCCGACGAGCGTGCCGTCAACGGTCACTGAAATGAAAAACGGGAGTTTGCTCCAATCAGCGTTCTTGAACGTAGCATCATCGCCGACGGACAGCGAGAGCACGCCGAAGTCGTTGGTCGTAGCTTGCTGCGTTCCGGTGTAGACAACCTTGTCGGAAGAGTCGGTGATGGTCACGACGGCACTAACCGTCACTCCCGCACGCGGTTCGCCCGTGGCGGTGTTGAGCAGCGAAACCTGATAGCCGATTTGGGCACGGGAGGCCGTAGGGGCCAACGTGCATACGAGACAGAAAAGGATTGCGGATATATATCTTATTGCTTTCATTTCGTTTATAAAATTAGAATTAGTTCATTTGATTATTAGAAAAACTGTTGATTATTTAAAAGAAGACACGGCTGGTTATTTAAACACAGCTGATTATTTAGAAACACGGTGCGCGAAGGCCCGTCACCGACGGTTGAGCGTATGAAGCGCCGTATCGCCGGCCGTGCGGTATTGGAGCACGGTCTCACTGACGTTGACAACACTCAACACCTTCACATCCACCGCACTGTCATCGGGATAGATCGAGACGCGGCCGCTCTGCGGGTCGTTGACAGCATACGTGCCGGACACAACCACCTGACCGTTCGCCATTGAGCAGGTGTCGTCAGCACGGAAAGTATATGTCACCTCCGACCGGCCTTCAACTCCGCTCCACGTACCCACGAGCAGCGAACGGCGATAGTCGTCCAAATAGAGCCCCGCGTCAATGGGGCCCGGCTTCATGAACACCGTGTCGCGCACCGCCACCGGAAGATAAGGACCGGCCGTATAGAGTGTCCCGCCGCCGACGGCCGAACCCGTGAACGGCATTCCGGACAGATAGGTGACAACACCGTTAGTCCCGCCGAAGACCATCGGCTGAAGCTGCATGTCGCTCATCAGCGGAGCCACCTGCGCCCTGACGGTTCGGCCGGCATAGTGGAACACGGGACGTATGGTCAGTTCCTTTTTCGTCTCAGCCACGGCAAGGCCGCTGATGTCGATGTCGCCGCAGAATCCCTGAACAGCGGTCGTATCAGGCATGATCGTCCCGACGAAGATGCTGTCCACCGGTTCGCCGGAGGCGTCAAGAAGCTCAAAGCCGGTCTCCAGTTCACCGAGTATCTCGTTTTCCGACTTTGTGGACATGGTCACGACGTCCTGTCCCTCCGTCTCAACAGCTACGGCACGTGTCTGGAAGAAACGCGGGAAGAGGTCGTATGTGGTCTCAAAGAACTTATGTTCATACTTCAGCAGGTCATGCTCCTGCTCCTCACCCCACAGAATGTAGTCACGCCGATAGAGCGAGGCCACCGCCTGCATCTTCAGACTCGCGGTCAGTTCAGCCTTTCCATAGACCTCCGGGGTGTATGTCACGGACTGGTTGAGCATCCCCAACCCGAACTCACTCTGCAGCGAAGGACCGAGCTTGAACTTCAGGCGGGCTCCTGCCGCCTCACGAAGTATGTTGAGGTCAAGCGCAGCCTGAACGCCCATATACAGTTCTCCCTTACACGTGATGTCCGTCTGCGCCTCCGTCCCGCCATCCTCGCCATTCAGAGGCGTTATGCTGAAATCCGGATCCTTACGCGGAAGTTTCTTATAGCTGACATGGACGCTGCTGTTCTGCCGGGTATGAAGATTGGCCATCAGCTCGGCATTGAGCTCAACAAAACCGTCAAACTCAATGGACGGGGTGAACACAAGGGCATAGACGCCCAGCGGTATGCCTCCGATGTGGATTTCCCGTTCCTGAGTGTCGGAAACATTCAATCCGGCCTTGATGTTGAAGTCAAGCACATTACGCACGTCAGCCTCCATGCTGTAGTAGCCGCGGAGCACATCGGCCACCACCGTGCCGCGTATGCTGAAATCGTCCGTCGCGCCGACCGCGAAGCTATCGCCGATGTCTATGGTCATCTCCAGCGTCTCGTTCGTTTCCAGCGGTGCCCGATGGCGCTGTTCCACGGAGGAGACCGGCTTCACGGGTACTTCCATTTCGCCGGCAAAGAAAAGGCGGTCGAACACGTCTTTCATCTCAATGTCGGTGACGCCGACCACATATTCGTTGTTGCGGAACGCGACCGACGTGACCCGGGCCACAAGCCCGATGGGGAACAGCCGGTCCATGCTCCCGTAGAAGAGCTTTTCACCCTCGCGGGGCAGGATGGCCGGCGGAGTGTCGTGACGGTAATATATGTTGGCTCCGTCATAGCGGATTATCCACAGGCTGTCCTCTGCCGTCATCATCCTCACGCCGTCTTTCACCCGAATCTCGTTGCGGCTGCCCAGCGCCACACTGTCAATCTCGGCTATCGGCACGACCAGCGCCGTGTCAGCCGTATAGAAGACCTGCGTCACGACGTCGTCATGAACGACGCTGTCTCTGTCAACCCGCGAACAGACAATGCTGTCAATCTCCGACGTGTAGAGCAGATTGATCTCGCCTGTCGTCCTGAAGACGAGCAGCTGGCTGTCGTCGTCCTGCGCCCTGGCTGCCGCAGCTATCGCCACGACGGCCACAAGAAACAATAGGATGCGTCTCATAGGCGTCTGATCTTTATGGTTTCGCCACCAATGGACAGCAGACAGACGTCTGCACCCAGCCGCGACATGTCAATCGTGACCACACCGTCAGCATCAGGTTTCAGTCCGTTCACCAGCTCCACGCCGCTCAGACTGTAGAGACGCAGGGGCTGCGAAGGGTCTTTCAGGGCGATGCGGATAAAACGTCCGTCACGCGAAAAGCTGCTAACACCGCTGTCGGCCGTAACGTCGGAGATGCCGGTATTTTCGGAATCGCCGAAAGTATATCTCCGGACGTCCGACACCTGATAGCGGTCAGAAGCAATCTGCATCACTCCGCCGTCGAACGTTATCTGCGGCATGGACGTCAACGGAAACACGACGTAGCTCCCCGAGGCGAAATGAACCAACAGACAGTCACGCTCACGAGCCGCCAAAGGTATGGCAAGCAGCAGAGCGAGAAGCAGAAAAACGGTTTTCTTCTTTCTCATAATTGCAGTAATCTTAACTTTGTATTTATTTCGTTTGTCGACTTATATCTATACTTTTAGTTGTACATCTGTGACCGAGGCTACCTTATCCGGCAACCTCCCGCAAGTCACACCATGACGTCTATTCTTATCACCGGCAAATTTACATAAAAATAACGGATTTACATACCGGAGAGATGAAGTATTTTTTGTTTCCCCGAAAAGAAGTCAATCACATATCAGAAAACGATTGACAAAAAGCCTCAAAAACGCCCTCTAAACAGCATCAGGAACGGGCACTTTGAAAAATATTTCACCGGAGGATGCAAATTCCTGAGTTTTGCGCATACAAGTGTAAGTCACTGTCATTCAAGCGATTACTCCGTTTATTCAAAATTTGTGCAATTTCAGAACGCCGAAAAGGCGCTTTTTCGAGCCAAAAAGCGGTGATTTTTTCTGCCGTAAGGGCCTCCCGGGGTTGCGACGAGGCCGCTTTCATCATGCGGCGGCGGCCCCGTTGGAATGCGACAAGGGCCCCGTTGCAACCTCGGGAGGCCCTTACAGCAAAATCACGGCTGTTCCGCCATGCTTCATGCGCCTTTCCGCCGTTCTAAAACGGAATTTTCATTTGTCATCGATTTTTTAGCAACGATGTTTACAAACACGACAACATATACTCTCGTTTTTGTAA
>USFX01000207.1 GCA_900553965.1 uncultured Prevotella sp. | reverse complement strand
CGATTCATAAATCTACCCTTAATCGTGTATTGAATGATAGTTGCGGATTTTAGGGTTATCAGAAAAGAGATTGACAGGAAAATAATCGTAGAAGCCATAACAGAACTCTGGGAACCGCTTGACGACAGGCAACGGCAGTTCCTCACTGACAACATAGAGATACATACATTTCGCAAGAACGAGGTCATTTTCAGCGAGAACGAAGTTCCGCGTTTTCTGATGTGCCTCATCAGCGGAAAGGTCAAAATATACATGGACGGCATCGGAGGCCGTGACCAGATCATACGCCTTATAAACCAAAATGGCTTTTTCGGCTATCGGGCCGCCTTTGCGGGCGAGAACTACCGCAATGGGGCCGCAGCATTCGAACCTTCGATGATATGTATGATTCCGATAAACGTCATCAAGGAACTCATCAATGAGAACAACGCGTTGGCCATCTACTTCATCAAACAGTTATCGGCAATGCTCGGGGCGGCTGACATGCGGACCGTAAACCTCACTCAGAAACACATACGCGGACGACTGGCTGAGTCTCTTGTCTCGCTGATAGACAAATATGGAGTTGACGAAGACGGTTCGACGCTGAACATACACCTCAGCCGCGAGGACCTCGCCAGCATGTCGAACATGACTACAAGCAATGCCATACGCACGCTATCTGCCTTCGCGCAGGAGCACATCATAGCCATCGACGGCAGAAAAATCAAGGTCATCAAGGAAAAAGAACTGCGCAACATCTCCGACATGGGATGACGCGCAACAAGAAAAATGACCGCCGGCAATCGCCGCGCGGTCATTTTTTAGTATCAAACCGATATGTCTTCATATCAAACTGGTTATATTTCCGTTTCAAACTGGTATGAGGAAGTTTATGATTTCCGTCTCTACCGTTATCTTGTAGCCACCGGCTGGGGTGCTTATCAGCCGACCGTCAATCCCGACCATGGCATGACGGGCCTCGTTTATGACAACCTCGCGGGTGCGGTAGGGATGGACGCTGCGGTGATTGAGGAAGCGTCCGGTCAGCAGGAGCCACATTCCGGCCAGCAGCTGGGTCACCTTCGAGTTGTAGACCACCGACACATCCAGCATTCCGTTATACGGCACGGCGTTGGGAGTCTGGCCATAGCCCGGACCGCTGCCGATACACATCGTCATGACACGGCGGCGGATGACATCCGAATTGATCTTCACGTCCATCTTATAGTCCAGCCTGTGGAAAATCATGAGCAGCAGCGACACAACGAACGAGAGGGTTCTGGAGCCCAGAAGACTACGTGTCTGACGGCGCAGGTTCATCACGTCGGCAATGAGACCGATGTTGATACAGTTGAGAAAATACCGGTGACACTTTTCCCCTTTCCTGTTTGTATAGCGTATGCACCCCAGATCTATCCTTCGGACGCGGCGTCCGATGAGCCAGTCGACGGTCTGCTGGACCTCGCTCTCACGGAAGTTCCAGAAGCGGGCGAAATCATTGAGGACACCGTTGGGTATGACACCGAGCACAATGCTGTCGCGGACCTGCCGTTCAACCCCCATGAGACAATTGACAGCATCGTTGAGTGCGGAGTCGCCGCCGACCACAACGATTGTCTTATAGCCGTTGTTGATAAGCATGCGCATCAGCCGCTCCACGCTTTCGGAGTTCTCACTCTGCACGAAATCGTAGAGCACGCCGCGCACGTCAAGCGCCCGCTGTATCCGTTCCCATTGCTTGCGCCCCCGGCCTATGCCTGATTTGGGACAATACAATATGCCCCATCTTGATGTTTCCACTGCCATGTTTGAATTTATGTTGAAAGTTGAATGTCGAAGGCTGAAAGCGGCGGTGCTTCCCTGTCCCCTGCCGCTGTCCTCTCACGCTCCGTCTCTGATTGTCCCCTACATTATATATAATATATATAGTACAGCGACTGCGTTCCTGCGCTAAGCTATCGTCCGTTCCCGGCCAGCCGCAGGATTTCCGCCACCTTATCTTCCATGGGGAGCATCGCGTCCACCCAATGGATGGCCAGCCCGCGGCGTTCCATTCCCCGGAACCACGTCATCTGTCTCTTGGCAAACTGATGGATGGCTATTTCAAGCCGGCTGAACATCTCGTCATAGCTGATGCGACCGATGACATATTCCGTCACATATTTATATTCCAGTCCGTAATATATAAGGTCGTCGGCGTTGACACCGCTGTCCAGCAGCGCCCTGACCTCGCCGGCCATTCCTTCGTCCAGACGCTGGCGCAGACGCGACGTTATGCGGCGGCGGCGTTCCTCGCGGTCAATGTCCACACCTATTATAATAGAGTCCGCCGGCGGCATGTCTTCAAACCCGGCGTCTGGATGTTTCTCCACGTATGTCTCGATTTCAATGGCTCTGACAGCCCGCTTAGCCGTGTCGACGTCCGTCGTGTTGTGCATCTTGCTGCCGTTGCGCCGCTTCAGTTCCGCAAGCATCACGGCAAGCTCATCAAGCGTCTTGCCCTCCAGACGCGCCCTCAGCTCCTTGTTCTCCGGCACAACGGCCAGATTGTAGCCCTTCAGCACGGCCTCGATATACAGTCCCGTTCCGCCGCAGAGAATTGGCCGGCGCCCACGCGCCATGATGTCGTCGTAAGCACAGCGGAAGTCCCGTTGATAGCGGAAGAGATTATACCTCGTCCCCGGCTCGGCAATGTCTATCAGATGATACGCAATCTGTCTGCCTCCGACAATATAGTCGCCCAGATCCTTGCCCGTTCCGATGTCCATCCGGCGGTAGACCTGACGCGAGTCGGCACTGATAATCTCGCCGTCCGTCGCCGCCGCGAGATGGGCCGCCAATGTGGTCTTTCCGCTGGCCGTCGGGCCGAGTATGGTTATCATCTTGCTCATTTTGCCGTATATAAAACGATTTCTCTGTCTGAACTTAAAGAAGCTGTCGACAAAAATACGAAAAAAAAGCCGTCCAGCAATACTGGACGGCCTGTTTTTTATTGTTATACTGCTAATTTGATGATTAGCCGTTAACCTTCTTCATGTGTGCGATGAGCTCGAGCACCTTGTTAGAGTAGCCGATCTCGTTGTCATACCAAGACACAACCTTTACGAATGTGTCGGTCAGAGCGATACCAGCCTTAGCGTCGAAGATAGAGGTGCGTGTGTCACCGAGGAAGTCAGAAGAAACGACAGCGTCCTCTGTGTAGCCCAGAACACCCTTCAGCTCACCCTCAGAAGCCTCCTTCATAGCTGCGCAGATCTCAGCGTATGTAGCGGGCTTAGCCAGGTTGACAGTCAGGTCAACTACAGAAACGTCCAGAGTAGGAACGCGCATAGACATACCTGTCAGCTTGCCGTTCAGCTCGGGGATAACCTTACCTACAGCCTTGGCAGCACCTGTTGAAGAGGGGATGATGTTGCCGGAAGCGGCACGGCCACCACGCCAGTCCTTCAGAGAAGGACCGTCAACGGTCTTCTGTGTAGCTGTTGTAGAGTGAACGGTTGTCATAAGACCGTCGGTGATACCGAACTTGTCGTTCAGAACCTTAGCGATAGGAGCCAGACAGTTTGTTGTGCAAGAAGCGTTAGAAACGAACTGTGTACCCTTCTCATACTTGTCGAAGTTTACGCCGCAAACGAACATAGGAGTAGCGTCCTTTGAGGGAGCTGACATAACTACATACTTAGCGCCGGCCTCAATGTGAGCCTGAGCCTTCTCCTGTGTCAGGAACAGACCTGTTGACTCAACTACATATTCAGCCTCAACCTCGTTCCACTTCAGGTCAGCCGGGTTACGCTCTGCTGTAACGCGGATTTCCTTACCGTTGACAATCAGCTTGCTGTTCTCAACGTCAGCCTCAATTGTGCCGTCGAAAGCACCGTGCATAGTGTCATACTTGAGCATGTAAGCCAAGTAGTCAACCGGGCAGAGGTCATTGATACCTACAACCTGAATGTCGTCGCGAGTCTGAGCTGCGCGGAAAACGAAACGGCCGATACGGCCAAATCCGTTAATACCAATCTTAATCATAATTACTTTTTATTGTTTAAAAGGGTTATTATACTTGAAATATCACAATAAGCCTACCGAGAACACCCTTATTTGAGTAACGAATATCCAAAATATGATGCCTTTTCAGCATATTTTTATTCTTTTCGGCCGCAAAGTTACGAAAAAAATTCTATATTTGTAGCAGATTTCAGTATTAAATAATATAAAAACTTAAAACTAATGGGTAGATTCTTAAACGAATTCAAGGAGTTCGCTGTCAAAGGCAACGCCGTAGACATGGCCGTCGGTGTTATCATCGGAGGTGCCTTCGGAAAGATTGTCACATCTGTCGTCAACGACATCATCATGCCGCCGATAGGATGGCTCATCGGCGGTGTCAAGTTCACGGACCTCAAATTCGAGCTGCCGCAGGTCGAGCTGCCGGGCATAGAGAAGCTCGAACCGGTGACGGTCAACTACGGAAACTTCCTCCAGACCATCTTCGACTTCATCATCATCGCCTTCTGCGTCTTCCTGCTCGTCAAGGG
>USFX01000206.1 GCA_900553965.1 uncultured Prevotella sp. | reverse complement strand
AGATTTCCGGCGGCTGCCGCAATGTCTATGCCGAGAACAACGTCATGGACAGCCCCAACCTCGACCGCGTCATCCGCATCAAGACGAACACCTGCCGCGGAGGTGTCATCGAGAACATCTACGCACGTAACATCAAGGTGGGCCAGTGCGGCGAATCCGTGCTGAAGATCAACCTCGACTACGAGCACAACGAAATCTGCTGCCGCGGATTCAAGCCCATCGTGCGCAACGTCAACCTCGACAACGTCACCTGCGAGAAGAGCAAGTACGGCGTACAGATTATCGGACTGGATGACTCTGCATACGTCTACGACATCAACGTGAAGAACTGCCGCTTCAACGGCGTGGCCGAAGGCAACTCCATCAAGGGAAAGACACACAACATCAACTTCGACAATCTCTATATCAACGGCGGACTGAGCCTCATCAACAAGCCCTACAAGACATACAGCCAGTGGATGACGGCTTCGGAAATGAAGCGCGTGCCGCAGTCCTACATGCTCGACTTCTCCAACCGGCCGAAGTGGAGCTACGTGATGGGAATAGAGCTGGAGGCCATGCTCGACACCTATCTTAAATATGGCGGCGACGACATCAAGCGATACTGCCAGCAGTACACCGACACGATGATCAACGCCAAAGGCGACATCCGCGGATACAGACTTGAAGACTACAACTTAGATCAGATACGTACGGGCCATTTCGTGGCCCGTATGTATCAGTTATATCCCGAGGCCAAAAACCGCAAGGCGCTCGAGACACTGATGAAACAGCTGAAGAACCAGCCCCGCACAGAGGACGGTGTCTTCTGGCACAAGGCCATCTACTCCTATCAGGTGTGGCTCGACGGCATCTTCATGGGTCTGCCCTACTACGCCATGACGGCCAACATGCTCCTCAAGGACAAGAAGGCACAGGCCATCTACGACGACGCCGTTGATCAGATCAAGAAGACTTACGAGCGCACGCTCGACCCAAAGACGGGACTCAACCGCCACGCATGGGACGAAACACGCAAGATGTTCTGGGCCGACAAGGAGACGGGACTCTCGCAGCACTGCTGGGGACGCGCTCAGGGATGGTACACGATGGCTCTCATCGAACTGCTCGACGCGCTGCCCGAAAACTACTCACGCCGCGGCGAGGTCATCAAACTGCTGAAGAAAGACCTCGACGCCATCATCAAGTGGCAGGACAAGGCAACAGGCGTGTGGTATCAGGTGATGGACAGCCCCAAACGCGAGGGCAACTATCTGGAGTCGACATGCTCGTCGATGTTCACCTACGCCCTGCTGAAGGCTTACCGCAAGGGTTACGTCGGCTCTAAATATCGCGACGCCGGAATCAAGGCCTACCGCGGACTCATCAACAACTTCATCAAGGTCAACCCCGACCTGACAATCTCGCTGACCGGCTGCTGCAAGGTGGCCGGACTGGGCCCGGGCATGAGCGACAAGGTGAAGGCCGCCACGGACAAATACGGCATGAAGCTGAAGGAAAACAAGCGCCGCGACGGTTCCTACGCCTACTATCTGAGCGAGGAGGTGCGCGACAACGACGCCAAGGGTGTCGGCCCGTTCATCTGGGCTTCACTCGAAATGGAGGCACTAGGATACAACACTGACAACGCCACGGCCACAATCAACCGTCAGGCCGTCGTCACACGCAACAACCCCGTCGTGACCGAGGCTGACGCACTGGCGTCACTCACCGTCGGCAACGGCCATTTCGCCACTACCGTCGACGTAACGGGTCTGCAGAGCTACCCTTTTGACTACGAGGCAGGTGTGCCTCTGAACGCCATGTCCGACTGGGGATGGCACTCGTTCAAAAACACCAAGGGGCTGACTCCCGCCGAAACCGAAAGGACGATGAACCTGGGTCACGGACGCGACGAGGTGTTCGCCGTGGAATATAAAACCGACGGCCGCAACAAGGAGGCCACGGAATATTTCCGCGCCAATCCCCACCGTCTGAACCTCGGAACCATCGGACTGATGCTGACCGACAAGGACGGCAAGCAGATTCCGCTTAAAGAACTCAAAAACGTCCGTCAGGAGCAGGCTCTGTGGGACGGAACGATAGAGTCGCGATTCACCGCCGACGGCACTCCCGTCGAGGTGACCACAGCGTGTATGTCCGACAAGGACGCCATCTTCGCACGCATCAAGTCGCCGCTGCTCCATGAGGGCCGCGCCACAGTGACATTCCGTTTCTCTTATCCCTCTGGCAAGCATGCCGACGACGCCAACGACTGGACAAAGCCGGAGAAACACAGCTCAAAGATTGTCAGCTCTGACAGCTGCTCGGCCATAATCGAGCGCATCATCGACGGCACACGCTACTACGTGACCGTGACATGGGAGGGCAACGCCTCCATCAAGGAGACAGATACGCCCCACTGCTTCGCACTCGTAAGCAAGGAGGACGTGCTGTCGTTCTGCGCCGAATATACACCGAAGCAAAACCGCATGCGCCCGGGTGCGTTTGAATATGATCAGGCGCTGAAGGGCGTGATGAAGTACTGGCCGAGATTCTGGAACAGCGGTGCCATCGTCGATTTCTCCGATTGCACCGACCCGCGCGCCAAGGAACTGGAGCGCCGCACCGTGCTCTCACAGTATCTGACGGCCATCAACTGCGCCAACACCACGCCTCCGCAGGAGACCGGTCTGACATACAACTCGTGGTACGGCCGTCCCCATCTGGAGATGACATGGTGGCACGCCGTCGACTTCGCCCTCTGGAATCGTCCCGAGGTCGTTGCGACGATGCTCGACTGGTACAACGAGACAGCTTATCCCGTGGCAAAGAAGATTGCCGAGCGTCAGGGATTTAAGGGTGTGCGCTGGATGAAAATGACCGACCCGTGGGCCGGCGAGTCTCCGTCGAACGTGGGTTCGTTCCTCACATGGCAGCAGCCACATTATATATATATGGCCGAAGAGATGTACCGCGCCAAGCCCAACGGCGAGACATTGAAGAAATATGCCAAGCAGGTGGAGGAGACGGCAGAGTTTATGGCCGACTTCGCAAAGGCATGTGCCCCGAAGAAGGGCGACATCAAGCTCTTCGGACAGACGGCAATGCAGGAATCTATGTCTAAGGACTTCTCGTTCAACCATCCGTTCGAACAGGTTTATTGGGTCTACGGCCTCAACGTTGCGCAAAAGTGGCGCGAGCGTCAGGGCCTGGAGCGCAATGCCGAATGGGACGAGCTGATCAGCCGCATGGGCAGTCTGGCCGAGAAGGACGGCATCTACACCGCCGGCGAGCCTTCTCAGGCATTTGACCCGAAAGCCAAGTCGGCCGGTTTCGACCCGTTCAACACCGGCGGACAGAACACGGCCAAGCAGATTTCAGCCGAGGACTTCGCCCTGAAGTCACGCTCGGACCACCCCGCCGTGCTCGGTGCTTGCGGTCTGCTGCCCGCTACGGGCCAGTATGACGAGGCTAAGATGAAGGCCACGCTCGACTGGGTGATGAAGAACTGGAACTGGGACACGACCTGGGGATGGGACTACGGCATGATAGCCATGTGCGCCGCCCGACTCGGCGAACCCGCCACAGCTCTCGAAGCTCTGCTCATCAACAAGGGCAAGAACACATACCTGAAGAGCGGCCACAACTATCAGGAGCCCAAACGTCTGCGCCTCTATCTGCCGGGCAATGGCTCGTTGCTCGACGCAGTGGCCATGATGTGCGCCGGATGGGACGGCTGCAAGGATGTCCTCAACCCCGGCTTCCCCAAAGACGGCACATGGAACGTGCGTTGGGAGGGCCTCAACAGGATGCAATAATAACAGCCGGAAAAGAAAATCCGAACATGAATAAACGTGGCAAGGAGTTAAAGAAGCTGCCCCATGCAGCATCTTTAGCTCCTGTCATTTGAAAGGAAAAGATTCAGGAATTCCCTTCCCTCCAATATATATCCCATAGTCCCCCATAACTCTCATAACTCCCATAACCACCCCATAAAAGAAAATGAGAAAATCTCTCCTCTCCCTTTCCCTATGCGCCATGACCGCAGCTGCCACTGCCCAGTCTCCGGCAAAGACACCGGCATTCCCCGGAGCCGAAGGACACGGACGCTATGTCACCGGAGGCCGCGGCGGCAAGGGCATTCACGTCACCAATCTCAACGACAGCGGCGCCGGTTCGCTGCGTGCTGCCGTGAAAGGCAACGAAAAGAAAATTGTCGTGTTCGACGTGGCCGGCGTAATACCATTGGAGTCAACACTCAACATCGGCGCCAACACCACAATCGAGGGCCAGACGGCACCCTACCCCGGCATCACGCTGCGCTACAATACCCTGCGCTGTGACGACAATATCATCATACGCTTCATCCGCTCGCGCCGCGGACAGGAGAAAGACATCAACGACGGCGCTGACGCCATCTATGACAACGGCAAGACCGGCATAATCCTCGATCACTGCTCATTCAGTTGGAGTATTGACGAGGTGGCGTCGTTCTACGACAACAACAACTTCACGATGCAGTGGTGCACCATCGCAGAAAGTC
>USFX01000205.1 GCA_900553965.1 uncultured Prevotella sp. | reverse complement strand
TGTCATCATGTGGCGGCGGCCTTGTTGCAATGCCGTAAGGGTCCCGCTGTAACGCCGTAAGAGCCTTACGGCAAAAACGGCGCGCTTCCGCCATGCTTCAGACGCCGTTTCGCCGTTCTAAAACGGAATTTTCATTTGTCACCGTTTTTTGCGCAGCAATGTTTACAATGGAGAGAAGTCCTGACGTATCTTCCGGCTGGCGTACCGCTATAAATGGCGGATGAAGCGTTCAGTTACTCTAAATTTATATCGTTTTTTTATATCAAATTGCATTTTCTTTCGATTAAATTCATATCTTTGCAGAAAACAGGTTGCACTCGGAACGTGTTGATGATCTTGCGAATAATCCGAGGGTTATACAAACGGCCCAACATGTAGGGGCATCGCTTTGCGATGTGTGTTGAATATCAACTGATTACGTCAACATATCAAAGACACGTCCCTATAATTTCATGGACTTGCAACACCATTATTGCGCCCGTTTGCACTATCTTTGAAGAAAAGAGAGGGAGAACACACCTGTCATGATGTTTTTTGAAAGAAGCGTTGTGCTTATATTGTTAATGAAGACGCAGGAAATTCCCAGGATGACATAAGAGATTTCGTACGACGGTTCCCCATCCGTACATAGAGTGGGTTGCTGTTGTCGTTCAGCGGATATTTTCTGCGGCCATCATATATGGTATGGCATGGTCGGCTCACGTTTTCTTATTTTAATAACAGCTGAATAGTGCCGGTCAGCTAAAAAAAAATTTTAAGAGTATGAGAAGACATCTTTTGACTTTCGGTCTGTGCCTGATGACAATGATGGCCATGTTGACATCCTGCGGTTCGGATGTTGACCAGAAAAGCCCGCGGAGTGTGGCGGAAGCAGCACTCAAGTATTGGGATGCCAGGGATTATGAAGGGCTTAAAACTCTCGTCAATCCCGACAACAAGAATGCCAATTATGCCGTAGACAACATGATCAAAATGGTCAATAAAGCAAAAGAGAACAATCCGGAATATGCACCAAAGCCGGAAACGGTGACCCGCACTTTCAAGGAGGCGAAGGAAGAGTTCACAGGCAAAGAGATTACGCCGGAAACAAGATCGGCCAGAGTAAGGTTTGAGGCGGAAAAGTATCCTACCACTGTCGTCGTTGAACAGAAAGACGGAAAGTGGTATTTCGAAAGTTTTAAATGATGGATATGAGAAAGTTAATGATGACAATGCTACTGACGGCGGGCTTTTCCCTGTCGCTGGCGGCACAGAACATCGGCGACAAGGACTTGAGAAAGGCGATGAGCGCCGGCGGCTTTCTGAACACTGTCGCCCATACCAGTATGGGACACGTCACACCGGGCAAGAAACTTATGGATATTCCCCAAGGTACAATCGTCGAAGCCCGGTATGCGGGCAACGGCTGGTGGATAGGACGACCTCAGGGCGCATCTCAGGAAGGTGTACTCACCGGTTGCGAAGGCATTGAAGAAAAAGAAGCCGACCCGATGCTGATGGCAGGGAAGGAATATTCACGTGAGATTTATGCCGTTCAATTTCCCGCTCTCGGTGACGAACCCACTGCGATTGAAAAGTTCAAGGCGACGAAGAAGGTGAGCCTTATGGATAATCTTGGAGATGTCGTTGTGGATTTTGTCCGCATCGCCAACCCTATGTCAGACAAAAAGTCGGTGACAAAATATAAGTATTGCGGTACATATATGCCATATTATATTTCGCTGCGATATATATGGAACAACGACAAGGCAACTCCGATTGATGAAATCCGGATCTATCCCAGCTATGGTACCGACTGGAGTACCGGTTCAGCAATAGATACGGCTACCGGAGCATATATAAACGGAATGAGATATAATAAATAGCAAACAGAGGCTTACGTCTGTTTTTCTTATATCGGCTGACATGTTTACTCAAATAATATAGAGGGTGTTGCAGAACCACACCGTAGCGAAAAATTTGTCCCTACAGTGCGGTTCTGCAACACCCTCTATGTGGTACTGCCCGTATGAATCCTTAGACAGAATATTCCGTATCAGAACGCAAGGTCGTTCTCGGGGTCGCCGATGTCATGCGTGCGCTTGACGAGCATAATCTCACTGTATGTGATTCCGTCGCTCACGGCCTCTTTGATGTCGCGCGAGGAGATGCCCTGCGGATGCTGGCGGGCGCAGTTGAGAATTTCGTCGATGTGGTCCTGCGGCATGAGCTGGTCGATGGGCAGGCTGCCGTTCTCCACGTACTGCGACAGATGGGAGAAGACGGTGCTCACGGCGATGCGCCGTTCGGTGGCAATCTGTTCGATGGTCATGCCCGACGTGAACATCTCGTGGCTGATCTGATGGGACGGCGTCTTGGGTGCTTTGGGTGCCTTGGGCTCTTTGGGGGTTCGCGGCTGGCGCTTGCGGCGCTCGCCGGAGGTTTTTGCAGTCTCTTCGCGGCTTTCGTCGCCGAGCAGGATGACGGCCTTGCGGCGCAGATAGTCGCCCGTGGAGAATACGGTCGAGGGGCGGCTCTCGTAGTCGAAGAGGCGGAGCTTGAGCATCAGCTCCTCGCTGAGCGAGGCGTGACGCTCGTCGAACTGCGCCCTGACCATCTTGTTGCCGGTCTCCACGCGCGTCTTTGTCAGCAGAGTCTGCATCGGAGTGAGCGCTTTGAGGAAATAGGCCGCGGCGGCGTGGATGCGCTCCTGAAGCAGAGCGGCGGATGTATCGGACGAGGCGGAGAGTATGTTGCGGTACTGAACGGCGAAGCGGGCGGCCACACCGGAAATGTCTTTCAGTGAGTTCTGAGCCTTGACATACTCGGTCAGGAGCGTATGGCACTTGCTGTAGAAATGTTCCGAGAGCGTGCGAACCATCATTTCCGTGGCCTGACGGAGCATGTCGAGGGAGAACAGCTCGTCCAGCATCCTCACGACATATTCGTGCTCCATGGCCGTCAGCGTGGCCTCCGTGGGCCGGTTCTCCTCTGCCTGACGCGTGAACTCGTCGACGGTGTCGTCGCTGATGACGGCAGAACGGCCGAGCGGCTGGCTGAGAACCATTCCTTCGAGCGATTTGCAGCGGCTCAGAGCCACGTAGGTCTGGCCGTGGGCAAACGACTGCGAGGCGTCGATTATCGCGTGGGAGAACGTCAGTCCCTGGCTCTTGTGTATCGTGATGGCCCATGCCAGACGCAGCGGATACTGACGGAACACGCCTTCGACGGTCTCCGTGATTTCCTTCGTGCGGTTGTCTATCGCATATTTTGAATTGGTCCACTCGGCCGGCCCGAGCTCTATCATCTCGCCCGTGTCGCGGCTGCGGACTCTCAGCAGCTCGGCATCGGCATACGCCACCTCGCCAATCATGCCGTTATAGTAGCGGTGGTCGGGGTCGTTCTTGATGAACATGACCTGCGCCCCTTCCTTGAGCGTGAGCCGCTCGTCGGCCGGATAGGATGTCTCGGGAAACGTTCCTTCGACCACGGCACGATAGGTATGCTCGCGGCCGGGCAGGGCGGCAAGCTCGGCGTCGTTGATGCGCTGGGCCTGGTAGTTGTGGGTGGTGAGGCGGATATAGTCGCTGCCCTGCGGTGGAACAAAATTGGGGATATAGCGACGGTTGAGTGCGGCCAGTGTCTCGTCGTCGGCACGGTTCTCGCGTATGCGGTTGAGCAGCCTGACGAACGTGTCGTCCTGCTGGCGATAGACCCGCCGCAGCTCTACCGTCTGATACTGGGCCATGCGAAGGGCACGGCTGGAGAAGAAATAAGGCGTGTCATAATATTCCTTCATCATCTCCCAGTCGCCGTCCTTGACAACCGGAGCCAGCTGCTGAAGGTCACCGATGAGAAGCAGCTGGACGCCGCCGAAAGGCTGGTTGTGGACCCGATAACGCCGCATGACCGAGTCGACAGCGTCCAAAAGGTCGGCTCTGACCATACTGATCTCGTCTATGACAAGCAGGTCAAGCGTCTTTATGATGCTGCGCTTGACCTTTCCGAACTGATAGCGCTTCTGCTCACGGCCGCCAAATGTCGCACCGGGAACAAACGGAGAAAGCGGTAACTGAAAGAATGAATGAATCGTCGCACCGCCGGCATTGATGGCCGCTATACCCGTCGGCGCCAATACGACCATCCGCTTGGGCGATTTGTCGCGCAGCTCGCGCAGAAAAGTTGTCTTGCCCGTACCGGCCTTTCCGGTCAGAAAGACGTTACAACCGGTCTTCTCAATCAATTGCCACGCCATCCGCAGTTCAGCATTATCTTCCATTCTCTCTCTGTTTTTCGCTATTTGTTTATAATGCAAATATACAAAGATAATTCCGAATATCCGACATAAAGCCACTTTTCTTTGACCTCAGCTCCTATCTTTCACGCTATTCCCAGATATTTAACTTGTAACTTGAAACTTTTAACTTTAAACTTTAGACTCCGGTGCTTGAAACTTGCGACGTGCTACTTGAAACGTCAAGCACCGGGGTAAAGTTTAAAGTTACAAGTTTAAAGTTACAAGAAGAAAACTATGGCCCTACTTTCCCCCCTCATCCCGCAAGCGCCCTCCCTTTG
>USFX01000204.1 GCA_900553965.1 uncultured Prevotella sp. | reverse complement strand
GTTCCGGGTCCTTCACGAAAGCGCGTGCCAGGAGGACAAGCCGCTGTTCGCCGCTTGACAGCTTCAGGAAAGGACGTTCGCACAGCTCGCCGATACCAAAGACATCCATCCACCAACGGCAAATCTCATAGTCCTCCGGCTTCGGCTTGACATAAAGTCCCACCGAGTCGCTCAGCCCGCTGGCCACAATCTGTATGGCCGGAAGGTTCTTCCGGTAAGCCCGGTGCATCTCCGGAGAGACATATCCGATGTGGCGCTTGATGTCCCAGATGCTCTCGCCCGACCCGCGTGTGTGTCCGAACAGAGCGATGTCACAGGCGTATCCCTGCGGATTGTCGGCACAGACGAGTGACAGCAGCGTGCTCTTGCCCGAGCCGTTCTGTCCGCCCAAGGCCCACCGTTCACCGTTGGCCACCGTCCAGTCGAGACTGTCGAGAATGACACGCCGGCCGTATCGTATGGACACCGCTTTCATGTCGATCACGACGCCGGCGTTGTAGTCATTGTCGCGGTAGGGCAGGGCGAAGATAGCGTTTTCCTTTTCCGGGCTAAGTATATGTTCCGGAAGTGCCGGTCTTTCTGCCTTGAAGTCCGTCAGAGTTCTCTTCGCGCCCGCCGTCATTCCGCTGACTTCAACGACATGGGTTATGAACGGCGGGATATCGGAGGCTTTCGACAGCACGATGATTATCTGTAAGGTTCCCTCCGAAGCTATTGCCGCAAGCAGTTCATTCAGCTGGGCGCGCGTTCCTGCGTCAAGTCCGATAAAAGGATTGTCAATGATGAGCACCCGCGGTTCGGTCAACAGCGTCTTCGCCAGCTGGAACTTGCGAAGCTCGCCGCTTGACAGCAGTATGACATATTTGTCCATCAAATGCTCCAGCTGGAACAGCCGGTAGATATGCTGCCGGCGTTCCTGCCGCTGCGGCGTGTCGGCGCCGGTCGCATTGTATGCCCGTTCGAGCAGTTCACCGACCCGCGGCGTACTTTCGTCTATCTCCTGCTGGTTCCACCGTTGCTGGAGATAGTACGTACTGTCGTAATCGCCGTAAGAGTCCCGGAACGTCACATACTTGATATTGTCAGCTGCAAGCTCCTTCGTGCTCGGCGAAAAGTCGTATTCAAGGTCGCGCATCAGCAGCGGATGGCGGCCGATGATGATGTCCACGAGCATCGACTTGCCTCCACCGTTCGGACCGACGATGGCTATGTGTTCGCCGTCGAGCAGTTCGAAGTCGACCGGCCGGGCCATGCGCCATTCCGGCATGCGCGTTACACCGTTGGTTATACTTATTATTTTCTGTTGCATACTCTTCCCTGATTCTTGTTCACGAAATCTTTCCATCCCCTGTAGTGTGCCTGTGATTCCGGTCTGCTCATCTGCAGATAGTGGCAATAGGCTGCTCCCAGTGCGTCCGTTGCATCCATGAAGTCGGACATATCGCTGTCCGGAATGTGCAGCATGCGCTGCAGCATCCCCGCCACCTGTTCCTTCGACGCCATGCCCTGGCCCGTAATGGCCATCTTTATCTTCATCGGGGCATATTCATGGATGGAAAGTCCGTGGTTGATAGCGGCGGCAATGGCCGTTCCCTGTGCCCGTCCCAGTTTGAGCATCGACTGGATGTTCTTCCCGAAGAACGGGGCTTCGATGGCCATCTCATCGGGCAGAAAAGCATCAATGATACCCGTGACACGCTCGAAGATATGGCCGAGTTTCAGATAGGCGTCGCCGAACTTACGCAGGTCGATGATGCCCATGGTCATCAGTGATGCCTTGTTGTCCACGACTTTCAGCACGCCGTAGCCCATGATATTGGTTCCCGGATCTATGCCGAGTATTATTTTCTCCATAGCGCAGACAAAAGTACAACAAAATAACGAGTTAACGGATGCTTTTCCGTTTTTTCTCCGAAAATACTCTCTGCGCCGGCCGCGCTTATGCTATATATATAGAATGTACACGCGTACATTTATATATAGTTTATAAATATAGACTGCAATAATTAAATCAGATTTTCCGATATTTGAGCTGTCATTTCAAATATCGGATGAGCCAGGTAAATTTTCTCACGTGAGAAAATATTTTTTCTACGCAAGAAAAAATCCTTTCTCATATAGCATTCAAAATCTGTCAGGCTGCCGACAGACCGGATTGGCCCGTCAGTCTTCTTTTTCGAGGGTGTTCATCACATTCTCCGCATATTTCTTTCCGATAGGCAGCCGCTTGTCCGTCTTTCCCAACGACACTTCCGACCGCGTAAACCCGGCAATGCGGTTCTTCGCCACGACGAACGAGCGGTGAATGCGTATGAACTCGCCCTGCGGAAGCTGCTCCTCCACGCTATGGAGCGGGATTTTGGAGAAGACGGAAGAGCCGTCGGCGAGATGAGCCTTGACATAATTGCCTATTGATTCTACGTAGATGATGGTGTCGACCGACAGCGTGACGTTCCTGTATTCGGATTTCAGCACAATCTGGCGCGTGACCGATTCCGAGACATGGAGCAGGTCGTGCATCCTCAGCCATCTCTCAGCCTTCTGCATGGCACGTTCAAAACGTTCGTAGAAATAAGGTTTGTGAAGAAAGTCAACGGCGTCGACCTCAAATCCGTCCAGCGCATATTGTGCGTATGCGGTAGTGAAAATCAGGCAGCACGGCTGTGGAAGCTGGCGGGCCAGCTCAATGCCCGACATACCGTTCAACTCTATGTCAAGCAGCACAATGTCGGGTTTCCATTCCCGGATGCGCTGCATCCCGAGGCGCGGAGAACTGAATGTCTCCAGCGTCACATCTCCACGCCGTTCACAATAACGGCTGACGATATCCAGTGCGATAGGCTCGTCATCAATGGCTACACATCTCAACATATACTTTCTGATTTCAGTTCAAGACATACGCGGAACGTCCCGTCCTTGGCGGGTCCGACCTCCAGCGTGTGATTTTCCGGGTAGAGAAGTGCCAGACGGCGTCTGCAGTTCTCTATTCCCATGCGCTTCGACGCCTCCGTCCTGCGTTCAAAGACCGAGTTCTCGACCTCGAAGCGGAGCGTTCCGCCGGCTTGTGTCATACGGATACGGATGAAGCACGGCTCATTTGAGGATATGCCATACTTGAAGGCGTTCTCCACGAACATGATCAGCATCATCGGCGGAACGGCCATCGCCGCGTTCTCCGCCCGATACATAAAACTGACTTCGGCAAAGCCGTTAAGGCGCAGCTTCTGCAGAGCGACATACTGACCGATATATTCAGCCTCTTCCTCAAGTGGAATGAACTCGCGGTTGGCGTTGTTATACATATATTTCGTCAGGTTGATGAAGCGTTCGAGTGCCGCTTCCGTCCGGTTTGAGCGGGTTATGAGCAGCCCGTAGATGGTGTTGAGCGTATTGAAAAGGAAGTGGGGATTGATTTGTGCCTTATATAGAGCCAGCTCCGCCTTGTTCCGCTCATATTCCACCTCCTCGCGCGCCATCCGCTGCCGGTACGCCTCGTTCAGCATCCCGACGGCAATACAGAACACCGTGACCACGATGTAGTGGAGCCAGACGGCCTGCCGGTTCTGCCTCATACCCCATTTCACGACAGAAACATCCTCCATCTGCTGCCTCAGATGGTAGAACGGCGAGGTGATTTCGTATGACGAGAACAGGAAAGTGACGGCCAGCGATACCGCCAGCACGGCCAACGCCCATGTCCTGCGGAGGCCGGCGTTGAACAGGCCGGGGATGATGAAGTATCTGTATGCGAAATAGGTGACATACAGCCACCCGGTGAATGTCGCGAAGTAGACTGGCTGCGTTCCCCACCATCTTTCCACCGGAAACGCAAACAGCATCAACGGCAGAAAGACGAAGCAGAAGGTGATGTCGATGTATAGAGAAACGTTCTTCATCGGATGTGAGAGTTATTTGATATAATTTGTTTTGGAAATACATTCCTATCGGACTCGCTTATCCACTGCAAAGATACTGCAAATGAGCGCAATGGAAGCTTGCTTCCATATTGCCGAGTGCCGCTTATCTTCTGCAAAGATACTGCTTTTTCCCTTAAACAAAAAAACCGGAGCACTCCGTTCGTACCCATATTTCCACCGTCCACCCCCACTTCCCCGGCAGCAGGGCGTCCGTATCGCAGCGTCTCATTATATTTGCACCCGATTTTCATCAAGCATGACGACATTAAGATGTCATTCACCAAGCATAACAATATTTTTTGAAGCATAAAGCAATTATGGAACATACAGGAATCGGAAAGAACACGCTGGCAGCCCTCTTCATCGGGCTGTCCTTGTGCGCCTGCCGCCAGACTCCGGCACCGCAGGAAGCTGCGAACTACAGGACAATGACGGTAAAGGCGGAGAACCGCACGTTGAAGTCAGAATATACAGCCCGGCTGCAGGGTCAGCAGGTCGTGGAGATACGGCCGCAGGTCAGCGGGCTCATCACCCGCATCTGCATCGGCGAAGGACAGGCCGTGCGCCGCGGTCAGGTGCTGTTCGTCATCGACCAGGTGCCATACAAGGCCGCTTTGGACGATGCCGTGGCCAACGTCAAGATTGGCGAGGCG
>USFX01000203.1 GCA_900553965.1 uncultured Prevotella sp. | reverse complement strand
CTTCACTCTTAACTCTGCTCTCTTACTTAAAAAAGGTAATCATACCTCTTCACTCTTAACTCTGCTCTCTTACTTAAAAAAGGTAATCATACCTCTTCACTCATCACTCTGCTCTCTTACTTAAAAAAGGTAATCACACCTCTTCACTCATCACTCTGCCCTCTTACTTAAAAAGGTAATCATACCTCTTCACTCTTATCTCTGCTCTCTTACTTAAATAAGTCCGTCGATTTGTTTTTTCAGTGCGATGAGGTCTTCTTTGACCGCAGTCAGCCGTTCGAGGACATCGGCCGTGCGGTCGGCGCCGTCGCGGTTGCTGTTGATGATCTTCTTCGCGGCGGCCAGCTTAAATCCCCTGACCTTCACAAGACTGTGGATAAGCCTTATCTGTTCTATGTCCTTATTCGTATATTGGCGCACCTTGCTCGGACCGCTGGTTTTCGGCTTCAGGTATGGAAACTCCTTCTCCCAATAGCGCAGGGTGCTCTCGTTGAGGTCAAACATGGCGGCCACCTCGCTGATGGAGTAGTACAGTTTCAGGTTCTTGTTGGTATTCAGAGCCATAATTATTTAGCGGTTTTAGTCAAACAATGATTGAAAAGATTTGCAAATATACCAAAAACGGCGTATCTTTGCAAAACTTTTAAAAGGATTTAATAAAATAAGAACTAAATAGTTATGATGACAGCCAATGAAATCCGCGACTCGTTCAAAAAGTTTTTCGAGTCGAAGGGACATGCCATCGTGCCCTCTGCACCGATGGTAATCAAGGATGACCCCACGCTGATGTTCACCAACGCCGGAATGAATCAGTGGAAAGACATAATTCTGGGCACACGCGAGCCCGAGCCGCGCCGCCGCGCCGATTCACAGAAGTGTCTGCGAGTGAGTGGAAAGCATAATGACCTCGAAGAGGTGGGTCATGACACCTACCACCACACCATGTTCGAGATGCTCGGTAACTGGAGCTTCGGTGACTACTTCAAGGAAGGCGCCATCGACATGGCATGGGAATATCTCGTCGACGTCTTGAAGCTCGACCCCAAGGATCTCTATGTCACCGTCTTCGAAGGATCGAAGGAGGAGAACCTCGAACGCGACGACGAGGCTGCGGCCATCTGGGCCAAGCACGTGCCGGCCGACCACATCATCAACGGCAACAAGCACGACAACTTCTGGGAGATGGGCGACACGGGTCCCTGCGGACCCTGCTCGGAGATTCACCTCGACTCCCGCACGGAGGAAGAGAAAGCCAAGGTGCCGGGCCGCGAGCTCGTCAACAAGGATGACCCGCAGGTCATCGAGATCTGGAACCTCGTCTTCATGCAGTTCAACCGCAAGGCTGACGGCTCGCTGGAGAAGCTGTCGATGAACGTCATCGACACCGGTATGGGCTTCGAGCGCCTCGTGCGCGCCCTGCAAGGCAAGCACTCCAACTATGACACTGACGTCTTCCAGCCTGTCATCAAGGAAATCTCACGCCTCTCCGGCAAGGAATACGGACAGAATGAGGATGTCGACGTGGCCATGCGTGTCATCGCCGACCACCTGCGCGCCGTGTCGTTCTCCATTGCCGACGGCCAGCTGCCCGGCAACGCCAAGGCCGGATATGTCATCCGCCGCATCCTGCGCCGTGCCGTGCGCTACGCCTATACGTTCCTCGGACAGAAAGAGGCGTTCATCCACCGTCTGCTGCCGGTGTTCATCGGCGAGATGGGCGGAGCCTATCCCGAGCTGGTGGCACAGCGCGAGCTCATCGGCCGCGTGATGAAGGAAGAGGAAGATTCGTTCCTCCGTACGCTCGACAAGGGTATCAGTCTGCTCAACACTGCCATGGAGGAGACCAAGGCACAGGGTAAGACCGAACTGGATGGAACACAGGCATTCCGCCTCTTCGACACCTATGGCTTCCCGCTCGACCTCACCGAACTTATCTGCCGCGAAAACGGACTGACCGTCGACGAGAAACAGTTTGACGCCGAGATGCAGAAGCAGAAGGAGCGTGCCCGCAACGCCGCACAGGTGGAAAGCACGGACTGGACCGAGCTTATGCCCGGCGAGCAGCAGTTCGTGGGTTACGACTATACGGAACACGAGTGCCGCATACTCCGCTACCGCAAGGTGACACAGAAGAAGAACACTTACTATGAGCTCGTGCTCGACCATACTCCGTTCTACGGTGAGATGGGAGGACAGGTGGGCGACTGCGGTGTGCTCGTCAGCGAGACCGAGACCGTGACCGTCATCGATACCAAGCGCGAGAACAACCAGAGCGTACATATCGTTAAGGAACTGCCCAAGAATCCCGAGGCCGACTTCATGGCTTGTGTAGACACGGACAAGCGTGAGGGCAGCGCCGCCAACCACACGGCCACCCACCTCCTCGACTATGCCCTGAAGCAGGTGCTCGGCGACCATGTGGAGCAGAAGGGCTCATACGTCAGCGCCGACACGCTGCGCTTCGACTTCTCCCACTTCCAGAAGGTGACCGACGAGGAGCTGCGTCAGGCCGAGCGCATTGTCAACGACATGATCCGTCAGAACCTGCCGCTCGACGAGCACCGCGACACTCCGCTGGAGGAAGCTAAGAAGATGGGCGCCATCGCACTGTTCGGTGAGAAGTATGGCGACAAGGTGCGCGTGGTTCGCTTCGGACCGAGCTGCGAGTTCTGTGGCGGTATCCATGCTTCAGCCACTGGCAAGATCGGCATGTTCAAGATTGTCAGCGAGAGCAGCGTTGCTGCCGGAGTGCGCCGCATCGAGGCCAAGACTGGCCGCGAGTGTGAGGAGCTGATGTACAATCTGGAGGACGGCATCAAGGCCATCAAGGCTCTGTTCAACAACGCCAAGGATCTGCAGGGTGTCATCAGTAAGTACATCGACGAGCACGACACGATGAAGAAAGAGATAGAGCAGTTCCACGCACAGGCCGTGGAGCGCACCAAGGACAGCCTCATTCAGAAGATACGCGAGGTCAACGGTGTCAAGGTCATCACGGCCGTGCTGCCGATGGATGCCGCCGCAGCCAAGGACCTTGTGTTCAAGGTCCGTCAGGCCGTGCCCGAGCGTTTGCTCTGCGTTATCGGTACGAAATCAGCCGACAAGCCCATGCTGAGCGTCATGCTGAGTGACGATATGGTGAAGGACTTCGGTCTGAACGCCGGTCAGATGGTGCGCGAGGCTGCCAAGCTGATTCAGGGCGGTGGCGGCGGACAGCCCCACTACGCTACAGCCGGAGGTAAGAACGCCGACGGGCTGAGCGCAGCCGTTGACAAGGTCGTTGAACTGGCCAAGCTCTGATATTATCTGATATTAAAGGAAATTGTCTTTTTCTGAAGAAAGAGGATGGTCTTTCGAGGAGGGAGGAGTGTGGAGTGAAGAAGGAGAAATGTCTGACAAGCTATTCTTTAAGACAGTATTCTCTCTCCTCACTCCACACTCCTCCCTCCTCGAAAGACTTTCCTTTTTCTTAAACCACTCACAAAAGAAATATGCAAGAAGAACAGCAATCGCCGTTTCAAGTAATCCATGAGCCTTTCACGCCGCTTGAAGCCATCACCGAGGCCAAGCGCTGTCTGCACTGCAAGGTGCCGCAGTGCCGCAAGGGCTGTCCCATAGGCAACAATATTCCCGACTTCATCCATCAGTTGTCGAAGGGCAACTTCGGTGAAGCCATGAACGTGATAAACGAAATCAGCAATCTGCCCGCCATCTGCGGCCGCGTATGCCCTCACGAGAAACAGTGTCAGGGTAATTGCGTGCTCGGAAAGAAAGGCGAGCCGGTACAGATCGGCCGTCTGGAGAGTTTCCTTGCCGACTTCGACACTGAGATGAACCTCACCCGCGAGAAACTTCCTCAGAAGACGCGCGGCCGTGTGGCTGTGATTGGTTCCGGTCCCGCCGGACTGACCGTTGCCGGCGACCTTGCCCGTCAGGGATTCTGCGTCACCATCTTTGAGGGACAGGACGAGCCCGGCGGCGTGCTTATGTACGGTATCCCCGAATATCGTCTGCCGAAACAGGTCGTACGAAATGAGATAAAGAAGATTGAGGCGCTCGGCGTGGAGTTCCGTACGGGCTGCATGGTGGGCCGCAACGACGTGACCGTCGACAGCATCTTTGCCGACGGCTACGACGCCATCTTCATCGGCACCGGCACGGCACTGCCCCAGACAATCGACACTCCGGGTGCCCGTCTCAACGGTGTCATCCAGTCCATCCACCTGCTCCATCAGGTGGCAGCCTATAACGAAGGAGCCACCGTGCGCAGCCGCATTCCGTTGCGTAGCGGTGAGCGCGTGGGTGTCATCGGCGGCGGAAACGTGGCCATGGACGCCGCCCGCACGTGCATTCGCCTCGGAGCCGACGTCACCGTCATCTATCGTAAGACACAGGCCGACATGCCGGCCATTGAGCGCGAATATTCCGAAGCCGTCGAGGAGGGCGTCAAGTTCCTTTGGCAGACGCAGGCTACGGAGTTCATCGGCGATGCCCGCGGCCGTCTGAAGGAGGTTCGCCTCGTTTCACCCGACGGTGAGCGCGTCGAGCCATTCGACCGCATCTTCCTCGCCATCGGCTCCCC
>USFX01000202.1 GCA_900553965.1 uncultured Prevotella sp. | reverse complement strand
ATTTGTGGTCACGTATGATGCGGCGCAGCAGGCGGTTGTCCGTCGTGGGGACATAGTTGTGCTCGTCGATGAGGATGGTCGTCAGCGCCGAGGCATAGACGCGGTATTTCATGCTGTCGGGTATCTGCGCCGTCAGCTCCGGGTTGAGCGCGTGGATGCCCTCGACGACGAGCACCTCGCCCGCCCTGAGCCTCAGCCGCCGTCCGCTCTTCTCGCTGCGCCCCGTCTGGAAGTCATATCGCGGCAACTCCACCTCCTCACCGGCGAAGAGAGCCGCAAGCTGGGCGTTGAGCAGCGGGATGTTGAGGGCGTGGATGCTCTCGAAGTCATAGTCGCCCGAAGCGTCTCGCGGCGTCTTCTCGCGGTCCACGAAATAGTCGTCGAGCGAGATGTCAACGGGCCGGATGCCGTTGGCCAGCAGTTGGACGGAGATGCGCTTGCACGTCGTGGTCTTTCCGCTCGACGACGGGCCGGCGATGAGCACCATCCTCACGTCCGGCCGCGAGGCAATCTCGTCGGCTATGCGCACGATCTTCTTCTCCTGAAGGGCCTCCGAAACGTTTATCAGCTCCGTTGACCAGCCGCGGTCGATGGCCTCGTTGAGGCTGCCGATGGCGGTCAGTCCGAGAATGTCCTGCCAGCGGTGGTGTTCACGGAAGATGTCGAACATCTTGTCCTGACGTATCAGCTCGCCCAGCCGCGAGGGATCTTCGGCCGACGGAGCGCGCAGGAGCAGACCGTCATAATACTTCTCCAGCCCGAAGAGCGTCAGACCCGACGTGTCGGTCAGCAGCGCACCGTAGTAATAGTCGCGGTAGCCGTCAAGGTCATAATATATGGTGTAGAGATGGCCCGTGCTCTCCAGCAGCTTCACCTTCGACGTAGCCCCCGCCTCGCTGAACATGCGGACGGCCTCCTCCGTGGTCGTCTCGTAGCGGTGGATGGGCAGTCCAGCGGCTATCAACTCCTTCATGCGGCTGCGCAGGGCATCGGCGTCAGCATCGGTGACGGGGCGTCCGATGCGCAGGTCGCAGTAGTAGCCGTTCGAGACGGGTATGTCAATCATGACACGCCCGTCGGGATAGAGGTCATTGACAGCCTTGCAGAGCACCATGAACAGCGTCCGCGTGTAGGTTCTCAGGGCCGACGGCGAGCGCAGTCCGAGAAACTCTATCTCCTTCGACTGATAGACACGATAGTGCATGCCCTCCACTTTGTTGTTCACCCGGGCGCATATCGGACCATACTCCACGCCGGCGCCTGATTGACGAAATATTTCAGAAAGTGTGCTGCCGATGCGTATATTTAATGTTTTTTTATTATTTTTGCAACGGATTTGTATCTCTTTTTCCATATTCATAAGGTTTTGGGGTTAATGTTTCACTGCGGTAAAATTACTCAAAATCCATGATTTGGACGATGATTGGCATTTTAATAAAACAAAAAATATGTCGATAATTATTATTTTCAAGCTGATTGGCGCCATCGCTCTGCTCATCTACGGTATGAAAGCCATGAGTGAGGCTCTTCAGAAAATGGCCGGCTCACAGCTGCGCCACGTCCTCGGGGCAATGACAACCAACCGCTTCACGGGCATGCTCACCGGAATGTTCGTGACGGCATCAGTCCAGTCGTCCGCCGCAACGACCGTCATGACGGTCTCTTTCGTCAACGCCGGACTGCTCACTCTGGCCCAGGCCATCTCCGTCATCATGGGTGCCAACATCGGCACGACGCTGTCGGCATGGATCATGAGCGCCGGCTTCTCGTTCAACATCACCAACTTCGTCTGGCCGGCCTTCCTCCTCGGCATCGTCCTGATATACATGAAGAAGTACAGGTATATCGGCGACTTCCTCTTCGGAGCGTCCTTCATGTTCTTCGCCCTCGGCACGCTCAACATGACGGGCAAGGAGATGGACCTCGCCCACAACGCCGCGCTGGCCGAATTCTTCTCCCAGTTTGACCCCAACAGCTTCGGAACCATACTCGCCTTCCTCGTCATCGGAACCATCCTGACCTTCTGCGTCCAGTCGTCGGCCGCCCTGATGGCCATCACGATGGTGCTCTGCACGAGCGGCGTGCTGTCCATCTATCCCGGCATCGCCCTCGTCATGGGCGAGAACATCGGCACGACCATCACGGCAAACCTCGCCGCCATGACCGGAAACACACAGGCACGGCGCGCCGCCCTGTCCCACATGTTCTTCAATGTCTTCGGCGTTCTGTGGGTACTGGCAATATTCTTCCCCTTCGTCAACTTCGTATGCTCGCTCAACGGCGTCGACCCCACGTCCGGAAGCATCAACGCCGTGCGTCTGTCGTTCGTCCTGGCGACGTTCCACACGATGTTCAACGTGACCAACACGTTCATCCTCATCTGGTTCATCCCGCAGATAGAACGCTTCTGCTGCTGGGCCATCAAGCCCCGCAAGGCCGACGAGGAAGAGGATTTCCGTCTGCGCTACATCGGCGGCAACACTATCATGAAGACACCGGAGCTCTCCGTTCTGGAAGCACAGAAGGAGATTCAGTCGTTCGGAAAGCGCATACAGCGCATGTTCGGACTCGTCCGCGAGCTGCTCGGCACGACCGACACCAACGCTTTCAACAAGCTCTACTCACGCATAGAGAAGTATGAGGGCATCAGCGACAACATGGAGATAGAGATTGCGAAGTATCTCAACAACGTCAGCGACGCACACCTGAGCGACGACACGAAGGACAAGATACGCGCCATGCTCCGCGAGATCTCGGAGATAGAGAGCATCGGCGACAGCTGCTACAACATCGCACGCACGCTCAACCGCAAACTGGCGGGCAAGGACGACTTCACCGAAAAGCAGTATGAGCACCTCCACCAGATGTTTGAGCTGACCGACGACTCGCTCACGCAGATGAATGTCCTCATGACAGGACGCAAAGACAGCTTCGACGCCAACCGCTCGTTCAACATCGAGAACGAAATCAACAACTACCGCAACCAACTCCGCACGCAGAACATCAACGATGTCAACAAGGTGGAATATCTCGACTTCCCGGAAGAAGCGAACTTCATGGGGGCGGAACACGTTGTCAACTTCGTTATGCGCAAATATGAATTCGGCGGATACACCAGGGCAAGCCTCCACCATCAATATCTCAACGGATACCTGATGTCTGAAAATATCTTCTCCAAGTTCGCATATAAAAGGATGACATACGATGTCATGTTAAATTCAAGCATACGTGGAGACAACTCGACAGGCGAGGATATAGAGGAAAACTACAGATTCCCGGCCGGGACCATAACCAGGAATCTGATTAACCGGGGAGGCAAATACAGAAGCAATTCAACCCCGGTCAAATTCAGGGCCCTGTATTCCCATGGCACGACATACATATCCAGCACGATAGGTTACCAGAATTCCAACGTACGCCGTTCATTCGCCGAGGGGATCATAAGATATGACGGCTTTCAATCACCTGAATCCGCCTACACATCGGACTATCCCCTTAAATCAAATTCTGTGACATGGGACGGCAACGCGTCGTTCAATGCCGGGAGAGGATGGTCTATGGGAGCGCAGGGAAGCCTCTATTACACGCATTATAACTACAGGAACAGCTATGTACTGTCCATACCCGGGGAGACCGACAGCAATCCGGTCTCGGATATCAAAAACTTTGTCAACGAAAATTCCATCGACGGGAAGCTTCTGTTTAACACGAACAAGAGTCTCTCCAACCGGCAGTCCATAAACCTGTCTGCATACTGGGTCATTCACAATTCAAAAATGCGGTATCTTGAGAATGGGAACAATAGAAGCGTGTTTGATTTCAACCATTTTTCCATAAAGGGGGGGTACAACCTGAATCTCCCTAACCTTTATCTTGCACTGACAACGGGTCTTGCGTATGAAGGCAGCAGGATGGACGGGGAAAAAGTGAACACACTGTATCCGTTCGGGACAGTCAACCTAAGATACGTGTTCAACCCCAAAAACAACATGTCACTCTGGATGCAGTACTCAACATTCTCTCCAAACATAAGCAGCATGAACCCCACCCTCGTACAAAGAAACGAAATCATGTATACAGCGGGCAACCCGGAGTTAAAGCCGTTCCCGCGTTATGAAGTGACATTGAATTATATGTTCCAGCCGTCCAACAATTTCAATGTAACCCCTTCTTTATGGTGGAACCATACGTTCAACACCGCCCACAGCATGTTTATCCCGATGGAAGGCAAACAAGGTATGCTTCTGACGTATGAGACCAGCGGGCATACGGACCAGCTGCAGATGAGTGTGAACTGCGCCCTTTATCTGTTCAACAGGAACCTTGTCCTGACGGCAAGACCGGTATACGAGATACAGCATACAAGCTACCCCGGATACCCGACCAAGCATCCATGGTACATATATGCCACCGCGACAGGATATTTCGGTAATTTCTATGTCTCAGGCAACTTCTACAGCGGTAAATCCGCGGGATACACTTCCCAAAACATGACCACGATGTCTGACAGGCCACATACATATTGGCTTGACCTCGGCTGGGGAAACGGCAAGGTGACCGCAAACATGAGGTTCTCAAATATCTTCTGCAACGGGTGTGACGGTACAAGATAT
>USFX01000201.1 GCA_900553965.1 uncultured Prevotella sp. | reverse complement strand
GTTGGACGGTGCCCCGGCGGGCCGTCAGCCACGGCCGACGGATGATATATTCGCTCCGCAGGGTCTTCCACGTCATGTCGCGTCCGTTCATCTTCTGTCCCTCCATATCATTTCTTTGTCGGTATGTGGATGGTCTTCATCGTACCGGACGAAGGCGTTGTCGTAGTGCGCGGAGAAGACACGGCGGGGGCAGAGCCGCCACGATAGTAGGTCATCGCCTCCGGCATCCAGCCCTGAATGTTCGCGATGCGCTTGGCATCGCTGGGGTGGTCGCTGAACAGCGACGAGCCGCCGCCGCCCGAAGCCGAAGCCATTCGCTGCCAGAACGGCACGGCCGCCTGTGGATCATAGCCGGCCATGGCGGCGAAGATAAGTCCGAGGTGGTCGGCCTCGCTCTCCTGAGAGCGCGAATAGGCGGCCGCGCCGATGGACGAACCGAGTCCGAAAACGGTCGAACCGATCTGCTGGACGTTCGAACTCGCACCGGCACCGCTGAGCACCGTGCCCAATATCTGACTGCCATACTGCTGCTTCACCTGATTGCTAAGCCGTTCGGCCGAGTGGCGCGCCACGGCATGGGCAATCTCATGGCCAAGCACAATGGCCAGAGCACCCTCGGTCTGGGTGACGGGCAGCAAGCCCTCATAGACCACAATCTTTCCTCCGGGCATACAGAAGGCATTGACGTTCTGATCCTGAACGAGATTGAACTCCCACTGATATTGCGACACGTCGCCGGCCATCCCGTTGCTCTGGAGATAGCTGACCACGGCCTGCGCCAGCTTCTGACCAACGCGTTTGACCATCGCCGTGTTGGCGGCGTTGACCGACGGCCGGGCCGACTTCATGTATTCCTGATACTGTTGGTTGCTCAGGCTGAGCACCTGTTCGTCGCTGACCAGCAGATTCTGTTTCCGTCCCGTAATGGGCACGGTGCTGGTCGTACCGCATCCGGTCACGATGTAGGCCGCTACGGCCAGCAGCAAAACTTTCACCTTCTTCATATATTCATGTTCGTTTGTTTCTTTTCCATATATATAATAATGTAGGCATGCACCTATCATCATGCAAAAGAACGAAAAAAAAACGAGAAAAACGAAGATGAAGCCGTCAAAAGAGCGCGGGAGACGATTTTTGGGACATGGCGACGAAAAAGCGGAAAGCCGTGAGACGTCTTCGGCAGACGTCGTCACGGCTTTCCGTTATATAGACTTCAGTGCTTCTGTCACATCGTTGCGGCTGTTATTTGAGACCGCGGTTGACGAGAGTAGCCTCCATCAGGAGAGCATATTTCTCATACTGAGCAGGCGTAAGCACATAGCTCATGTACTTCAAGTCGCGGCTTACGGCTGCGTCAACCAGCGAACGGCGGTCGTCCTTTGCGGCCTGTGAGGCGACCATCATCTCCCCGCAGAAAGCGTTGTGGATGTCGGCCACAGTCTCCATCTGGTCCAGTGTCAGACCGAGAGTCTCGCCGAGACGACGGATGTTGATAGTCATGTCATAGGTGTTGACGTCGTTTACACTGTTTGTGTTCTCGTTCTCAGCAAATGTCATGGTCATTGTCAATACAGCCATGACGGTCAAAAACAATCTTTTCATCTTTGTTACCCTTTCTTTTTTTAATTACTTACTATTAATACTACTACTGACTATTCAGTCTGTGTTGTGTTATCCTTTTGTTCTTTTGACGGTGCAAAGTTACGTTGGTTTAATCCAACGGCAAACATTTCGGCCCACTGTTTGCGCACACAGTCACATTTTGTTGACCTACGTCAAGGATTTGGCGGTTTCATGGGAATGTAACTAAACTGTCATCATATCTATTTCTGGCCACAAAAATTCCGCCATCTGACCATTTTAGGAAGAACCTTGCAGTCAAATGACGGAATCTTCGTGGCCAGAACCCGAAGCGGAAAAGTCCGGACGGCCACTGCGATGAAGCCCGGAGACCTTATTTCAGGCCCTTGAAAGCTATCTGGACACAGCGTTCGCCCTCGTCGCCGGTGCGGATGATGTTCATCACGCGCATCACACCCTCTGCCCTGTCGCCGTGGCCGACGAGAATAATGTCGTTCACGCGCAGATTGTCCACGACGTCGTCGTGGCGCGAACCGACAAAGACAGCCTGAACCGAAGTGGCCGAAGCGGCGGCATAGTCGAAGCTGTTGTTGCGGACGAAGCGCGCCGCCGAACCGCTCTTGACCTTGACATTCTCAAAAGCGGCGTCCACCTCAATATATAGATCGGCCGAGGCGGAGTCGCCCGAAGCCGAGAGATTGAACGTCTTCGAGGGATCTCCGAAACCCAGCGCGTCCGGCCGTCCCGTCTCGGGAGCCCAAAGAACGATGCCGCTCTTCTCCGGAACGAGCACCTGGCGGTTGCGGATGAGCACCTGACGCTGAACCTCACCCGTGCTTCCGGCGTTGTCTGTGACCGTGAAAGTCAGCGTCACGCGAAGCGAATCGCGGTCGGTGACAGGCGCCGTATAGACAAAATCGTAGGAATCACAGCGCTCGGTCCACGACGTGTCCTTCACGATGACCTTGCCCTGATACTGATCGAACGAACTGACGGTCAGCTGCCGGACATAGTCGTGAGTGGTGTAGAGGTCGATATGATAAAGATATTTGTCACCGGAGCTGACCGTGACGGGAACCGACGCACCCGGATCGATGAATATGGCCACGTCGGAAACCTCCTTCTCATCTTCATTGCATGAGAAGAACGTCAGCGCGAGCAGAGCAGGAAAGAGTATTGTCAGAATTCTGTTCATTGCGAATTATGAATGTTTGGTGTAAAAAAATAAAAGCCGACGGATGCATTTCCTCACGGAAACACATGCCGACGGCTTCATCAAAAGAAAAAGTTATTTAAACTTATACGCGCGCACCTTGGCCACACGCTTTGTCGTAGAGCCGAGGAACAGCACGTCTGTCTGCTTGGTTTCCATCACTACCTGGAAGTAGCGTGCCTCGGGATAGTCCTGAAGCAGCTTTGCGGCAGCCAAGTCCATTCCCTTGCATGACAGTTTCAAACCACCCTGCGGAAGATTCAGCTTGACCTTATCACCGGGAATATAGTCTTCACCGTTGACTTTCTGAAGATTGCGGATAAATCCCAAATAGGTGTCATATTCACATGAAATCTCACTCTCACCGAGGAAAACCAAATCGTGCATGGTCATCTCCAGCTTTGTTCCCACGGCGAATGGGTCGCTCTTAGTTGTCGTGCCGCATGAAGCCAGACATGCCATGAGCATAAATATAGGTATTATCTTATATAATTTCATATTCTATCTATTAGAGATTAAAGTAGTAAGAAAGTGTGAAACGAACCTGCTGGCCGAGCTTCCAAGTCTTGTAGTTGTTGTCCTCAGCATAAGATACGTTTTTCAAAACGGTCTCTTTGGGGTCAATTTTGGCCGTCTGGCCATCAGAACTGGTCAGCGTACCATCGCTGATACCTGTGTGCAGACCGCTGATGCCATACTCAACACCGACAGCTATAGGCAGATTACCAAGGTAAGCCTGCAAGCCGATGAAAGCGCCAATACCGAATCTGAAGAAACTGGAATTGTAATCGTCGTCCTGATCACCTACACCCTTTGAGCCCCATCCGATTGGAATCTCACCTCCGACATATACATCCAACAGGTTGTTTCTTGAGAAGTGATAAGCTACGCCGGGATAGAACATAAACTGTGACTCACGAGATTTGCTCTCAAACTTCTCTTTGGTCTCATTACCTTCATCATCCATTCCCTCTTCTTTCCACTCGTTAGTGGATGATTCCTTCCACCACTCCAGACCGAGACGGAACTCCAGATTGTCTGTGTACATATATTTAAGGTTGATGAGGGGCATCGCGCTGAAATTGGAATCATCACCAATCTTACGGAACATGTCCGTTGTTCCACCGACATAAAGACCGAAATTACCCGCCTTAGCACGGTTACCCGTACGGATTACCTTTGAGGTACTCTCACCCGTGGTGATCTGAGCATCAGCAACAGCAACGCTGAAGCACAATGCCATTAAACAAAAGAGTTTTTTCATAATTTAAATCTGTTTGCGCACGACAGGCCTCATGCCATGCTGATTATTTTTTAGCTTTCTTAATCCATACCGCCCTGAGACCTATGCAGTAGCATTAGATGCGGTAGTTCTGTTGATTGCGTGTCTTATAATTTTTGCGCAAAAGTACAAACAAAATCTAAAATTACCCCCCCCGATTGTTAAATCACGTTAATCAGCTAAAATTTTCTTTATACCTTTGTTAAAACCGACATACAACCACGTCATAAAAATATCACAGAATTTAACACTTAAAAATTCTAATTCTGGAGAGCGGCAAAGCCGAAATCATGACATTCCGCCACCATCGGCCTCCCGTTTTTCGCCGTTGCCGACCAAGGAGGCCCTCCCGGCTCTGCAACGGGGCCGCTTTCGCATCACGACGGGGCCGCCATTGCAACGCGACAAGGGCCCCGCGGCAAGCCCGTAAGGCCCTTACGGCAGAACTTCTTGACGGATTTTATTGCACACTTTCGACATTTTCGCCGTAACACGCTGTAGCTCAGACGATAAAAGATGCACGCGCAAAACTCGCGAATTTGCGGCCAAATGAT
>USFX01000200.1 GCA_900553965.1 uncultured Prevotella sp. | reverse complement strand
CGAAGGGAGGGAGCTTAATATGTCATTGAGTCCATTCCGTAGCTCAAAGAGTAATTAAGCTCCCTCCTTTCGGGAGGGTTGGGGTGGGTCTTAGGTTTTTGAGGTGGGTTTTAGGTTCTTTCTATTTCCAAAAACAGCAAAAAGATGCTGATAAAATCTTAAAATATATGCCAAAGTCATACTTTAGCATTATTTTTGCACCTGATACAACAGTATTAATCCATAAAACAACAGATAACAATGACAACAGGAATCATCATTTTAGTCGTCGTAGCCGTTCTGGCTCTGTGGGCCGTGGGCATCTACAACAACCTTGTCAAGCTCCGCAACAACCGCGAGAACGCTTTCGCCAACATCGACGTACAGCTCAAGCAGCGTCACGACCTAATACCTCAGCTCGTGGCCACGGTCAAAGGCTATGCCACCCACGAAAAGGAAGTGCTCATGCGCGTCACCGAGGCCCGCACGGCAGCCATGGGTGCCCGCACGGTCAACGACAAGATTGCAGCCGAAAACACGCTGAGCACCGCCCTCTCCGGACTGCGCGTGTCGCTCGAAGCCTATCCCGAACTGAAGGCCAACCAGAACTTCCTCCAGCTTCAGGGCGAAATCTCCGATGTCGAGAACAAGTTGGCCGCCACGCGCCGCTTCTTCAATTCGACTACGCGCGAGCTCAACAACGCCGTCCAGACATTCCCGTCGAACCTGCTTGCCGGAATGTTCGGATTCCGCCGCGAACCCATGTTCGAGATACCCCAGGCCGACCGCGCCACACTCGACAAGGCACCCGAAATCTCGTTCTGAGGAAAACCGTTTGCCCGTAAAGTATGAAATACGTAGGAATGTACACCCAGGTGCGCCGCAACAACATGCTCAGCATGGCGTTGCTGCTGATGTTTCCGCTGATAATCCTCGGCACGATATGGGTCTTTCTCGCACTCGTCAACTACTTCGACACCTACTATTATGACGCCCATGGCAACATGGTCAACGTCTTTAACGCCGACATCGTCAACGGCTATTTCCTCCAGACCGTCCCGTGGGTCATCGGCGGCGTCGGACTGTGGTTCATCATAGCCTATTTCGCCAACACGTCGATGATCCGTCAGGCCACCGGCGCGCGGCCGCTGGAGCGCCGCGACAATCCGCGCGTCTATAACATCGTCGAGAACCTCTGCATGACCTGTGGCATGGACATGCCTCAGATCAACGTCATCGACGACCCGCAGCTCAACGCCTTTGCCAGCGGCATCGACCGCAGCAGCTATACCGTCACCGTCACCACCGGACTGCTCCAGCTGCTGGACGACGACGAGCTGGCCGGCGTGATAGCCCACGAGCTGACCCACATCCGCAACCGCGACACCCGTCTGCTCGTCGTCAGCATCATCTTCGTCGGCATCATCTCGGCCATCATGAGCATGACAGTCAACATGATGTATCATGCCGTGTGGTTCGGAGGCGGCAGCCGCGACGACGAACGGGGAGGCGGCCTGTCGATGATGGCCGTCCTGCTGATAGGAATGCTCTGCAGCGCGGTGGCCTATTTCTTCACCCTCCTGACCCGCTTCGCCATATCCCGCAAGCGCGAATACATGGCCGACGCCGGCGGAGCCGAACTCTGCGGCAATCCTCTCGCCCTCGCCTCGGCCCTTCGCAAGATTTCAGGCGACCCCGGTCTCGGACAGGTCGACCGCGACGACATAGCCCAGATGTACATCATCCACCCGAAGAGCCTGTCCCAGGGTGTCATGAGCATGGTCAACTCGCTCTTCAGCACCCACCCAAGCACCGAGAGCCGCATCCGTCTGCTGGAGCAGTTCTGACGTCACGGAGGTGCCGGCGGATGATAACGTCAAAGGCGTAGAAACGTTGTGAGTTTCATTTTTTACTCCGCGTTTCTGCGCCTTTGGCGTCATTAAGGAGGGTATAAGACCAAGGTAGAAACGCTACGGTTTCCAAACCATTTAAGAGAACTTTTATAAAAACCTTTTGGAATATAGCACTTGCTTGTAGACTCTTTACTTATCAAAAAGCGAATGAAGCACACCACGGGGACAGATTTCCCCTGCGGTGTGCTTCATTCGCTTTTTGATATATCCTCTTTTTATTCTCCCACAATCTCCCGTGCCCGTTCCAGAGCCAGGTCGATGTGGTTGCAGATGTTCTCGCTGCCTATCAGCTCGTTGAAGCCGGAGCGTTTCAGGACGGCTTCGACCTTGGGGTTGACGCCCGAGAGAACAATCTGTATGCCCTCGTTGCGGCTCATTTCGCAGAGGTTGGAGAGGTTATGGATGCCGGTGGAGTCGACAAACGGAACCTTACGCATGCGGATGATGCGCACTTTCGGACGGTCACCGAAAGCCGCCATTATCTCCTCGAAGCGGTTGCCCGCGCCGAAGAAGTAGGGACCGTTGATCTCGTAAACCTCCACACCCTCGGGAATGGTGAGATGCTCCAGATTGCCCGCCTCCATGTCTGCCTCGTCGTTGAGGTCAATCTCGTCGGAGATGACCTTGACGTCGGTGGTTTCCGACATACGCTTCATGAAGAGCAGACAGGCGATGATGAGGCCCACCTCGATGGCGATGGTCAGGTCGAAGATGATGGTGAGGAAGAACGTGATGAGCAGCACGCTGACGTCGCTCTTCGGATTGCGCATCAGTGCGGCGAACGAACGCCAGCCGCTCATGCCGTAGGACACCACGACGAGCACGCCGGCCAGACAGGCCATCGGGATATACTGAGCCAGAGGCATGAGGAAGAGGAAGATGAGCAGCAGCACGGCGGCGTGGATTATGCCGGCTACGGGCGTGCGTCCGCCGTTGTTGATGTTGGTCATGGTGCGGGCTATGGCTCCCGTGGCGGGAATACCGCCGAAGAGCGGTGACGCCAGATTGGCCAGACCCTGTGCGACGAGCTCCGTGTTGGAGTCGTGATGGTCGCCGACGACACCGTCGGCCACCGTCGCCGAGAGCAGCGACTCGATGGCGCCGAGGATGGCAATCGTTATTGCCGGCGAGACGAGACTCTTTATCGTCTCCCATGTCATGGCGGGCATGTGTGCCTCGGGCAGTTCGTTGCTGATGGCAAAGCGGTCGCCGATGGTCTCGACCGTGGTCACTCCGGCCATCTGTTTGAGCAGCAGCACGGCCACGGTCATCACGATGATGGCTATGAGCGAGCCCGGAATCTTCTTGCTGAACTTCGGCGTGACGGCTATCACGGCCACACTCAGTATGCCGACGGCGGCGCTCCACGGGTCGACGGTGGCAAAGCAGCGGCCATAGGCTATCCATTTTTCGATGAAATCAGACGGCACTTCGTCCATCGTCAGGCCGAAGAGGTCCTTTATCTGTGTCGTGAAGATGGTCACGGCGATACCGCTCGTGAAGCCCACGACTATCGGATAGGGAATATACTTGATGATTGTTCCCAGCCGCAGGAGGCCGAACATGACGAGGAAGGCGCCGGCCATGAGCGTGGCGATGGTCAGTCCCTCGATGCCGTACTGCTGGATGATTCCGTAGATGATGATGATGAACGCTCCTGTGGGGCCGCCGATCTGGACGCGGCTGCCTCCGAAGACGGAGATGATCAGTCCGGCGACGATGGCCGTGATGATGCCCTTCTCCGGCGTCACGCCCGAGGCAATACCGAAAGCGATGGCCAGCGGCAGCGCCACGATGCCCACGATGATGCCGGCCATGAGGTCGGCCATAAAGGTCTTACGGTTGTAATTCTTCAAAGTTGAAATCAACTTCGGTTTAAATGCAAATGCTTTCATTTGACTATGATCATTCGTTATTCTGAAAAAACAGGCCGCAAAGGTACGCTAAATATTTTGTACAGCAAAACAAGTTTTAATCTTTCTTCACGTTTCCGCGCCTTTCATGACCTATTTCTGATTTATTCCGCGGTTCATGTAGCAGATTCATTCTCCGCCGTCGTCCGTGTCCGTCGTGCGGCGATGGGCCTCGCGGTATTCCCGTGGCGACATCCCAGTCGTGCGGCTGAACACCCGCGAAAAGTAATAGCAGTCGTCGATGCCCACCTTGTGGCATATCTGGTTGACGCGCATCTGTGTCCCGGCGAGCATGCGGCAGGCCTCTTCCATCTTCCTCGCGTTCAGATAGCTGAGCGGACTTTGGCCCGTCTGACGCTTGAAGAGCGTGGAGAAATGGCTCGGAGAGTAGCCCGTATAGCGTGCTATGGCGTCAAGGGTGAGGCGTTTTTCGATGTTCTCCTCCATATAGTGGATGGCCGCTGCGACCACGTTGCCGTCGTCTATGCGGCGGGCGGCATTGCGGAACGCGTTCAGATAGCGCATCGAGGCCAGATAGTAGTGGAGCATGGACGAGACATAGCGCAGACTGTCGAGGCTGTATCCGGCGTTGAGCGTGTTGAATATCTCCTCAAAGATGTTGTTGCGGTAGTTTATGCGCGAGTGGGCGCCGGGCCGGACGTCCTGCGGGATGGCGGCGCCATGGGCGTATAAGTCGGAGTGGGTGCCGGTGAAATGGACCCAATAGATTGTCCAGGGATTGGCGTCGTCGGCCCCGTAGGAGTGGGGCCGGCCGGCGGGGAGGATGAAAAACTGGTTTGCCGTGACCGCGTAGGTATGGCCGCCGA
>USFX01000199.1 GCA_900553965.1 uncultured Prevotella sp. | reverse complement strand
TTTCAACCGAAAAACCGATCAGGTGATCTGGAACTCCTCCACCTCTTTGCTGGACGTATTGGCCGCAAGCAGCGGAGATTATCCCTCCGACGAATTGAATTCTTTCAGCAGCTATCTGGCTTATCAATGTTACCTGATCAACCGGAACGAGGATGAAGAAGATGAGTACTCCCTCGTCCCTGACCACGCCTTTCATCTCCTGTGCCCACACGTGACAGGCGTCGCGCAGTCCTTCCAATGTTCTGTTCCAAAATCCTGTAGTCTTCATATATATTGCCTTGGAGTTTCTTTTATACTGCAAAAACAGTCTGCCGTATTGTTTTCGGTCGCCTATTCCGTATAGACATAGTTGAGCATGGCGTGGCGAAGCCTTCCCAATATCGTGATAGGGAGGAGGGCAAAGGCCGTCAGGGCCGCCACGTGCATCCATGCGTCGGTGAGGGGGAAGCCGTTGAACACCACGATCTGATATGTCATGAAGTAGTGTCTGAGCGGGAAAAGCCATGCCAGTGATTGCAGCGGGGCGTCCATGTCGGCCAGAGGATAGGCCGAACCGGCTATCGAGAAGCTCAGGACAGCCCACAGAGCGCACGTGCTCATCGACAGACGCAACGACGGAATGAGCCCGAACATGAACACTCCGAACCCTTGTGAGGCCAGGACGGCGAGCAGACCGAGCAGCAACAGCGATGCCGTACCGCCGGGGTGGGGGAACGCGAGCACTCCGAATACATAATACATATATGCGTACATGACGGTCAGATAGACCACGGTCTGCGGTAACAGCTTGCCCGCCACAGCGGCGACGATGTCTCCTCCGGCCGCCGTAAGCCAGCCGCGGGAGCGTCCGAACTTCAGCTCCGTGCCTACGGAATAGGCCGTGACGAGGAAAATGAAAAGCATTATCAGTCCCGGGACAAGCACAGTGCTGAGATAGATGTTGTAGTTTGTCCACGGATTGGAAATCGGATGGAGGTCGATGACGATTGGCTGGAGGAACGTACGAATCTGTTGCGGCGTATATCCGCGTGCCGTCATCGTTGCCTGACCGACGGCGGCGGAGCCCAACGTGGTTATTGTCTTCAGGTCGCGGAACAGCAGTGCGCCGGCTGTCAGAGACGTCAGGCTATAATAATACGACACCTTTGGCTGACGTCCGGCCGTCAACTGCTCGGCCGTGCCTTTGGGAATATACAGAAAAGCGTATATCTCGTTGCGCTGTATGGCCCTGCGCGCATCGCTGACACTCGGATAGCGTGCCACGACACGGGTGCTCTGGAACGCATCCAGATTGCGGATGAGCCGTCGTGAGGTTGACGTGTTGTCGCAGTCGACAATCCCCACCGGCATGTCCTGCGGCTGGCCTTCGTCCATCAGGGACGTGAAGAACACCGTGGCCAGCAGCGGAAAGACCACCATGCAGAACCAATAGATTGGCTGGCGGATGATGAATGACAGCTCACGGCGTGCCACTCGTCCCATGTTTCTTATGAACCCGGATGCTGCCACGTTTCTTTCTTATTTACCGCGGTTGATGATGAGCGACATGCCGGGGCGCAGACCGTCAGTCTTCTCCACCGGTCGTGCCTTGACCTCAAACGTCTTCAGGTCATACTGACCGTTGGCCTTGGTCGCCTTCCACACGGCGTAGCTGCCCTCGTCCTTGATATAGTAGACCTTCATGCGTATGTCCTTGCCGAAAGCCGGGGCAAATGCCGTCAGCTCGTCGCCGACCTTCAGTCCCTGAAGATAGTCTTCGCGGACGTTGAACGTGCCCCATAGGTCTTTCATCACGGCGATAGTCATTATCGGCGACCCCGTTCCGACAAGCTCGCCGACCTTGGGAAAGACATCGCTGACCTCGCCTTCCATCTGCGCCGTCTGTACGGTTTCGTTGATATATGAGCCCACTTCCGCCACGGCACCGCGTGCGCGGCCCACCTGTGCGGCAGCCGCCATCTTCTCCTCGCGGCGTGCTCCGTTGCGCGCCATGTCATACTGGCTCTGCGCGGCCTTCATCTGAGCTTCCATAGCCTTATAGTTGGCCAGCGCCTCGTCACGCTTCTGGGCCGTCATGACGCCCTCTTCGTAGAGCCGCTGGACACGTTTGTAGGACTTCTCGGCAATTTCCGCGCCGGCCTTTGCCTGCTGGAGAAGCTGATAGGCACCTCTTATCTGTTCCGCCCTTGCGCCCGCTCGGGCCATCTCGTCCATGGCCGCGGCGGCTTCCTCGGCACTCTGTGCCTGAGTCATCTTGGCCCTTACATCCGGCGCATCAAGTATGGCGAGCGTGTCGCCGACCTTCACGTAGTCACCTTCCTTCACCCGCAGTTCCAGAATACGGCCCGGAACCTTGCTCGAAACCCTGTATTCCGTGACCTCGACCTGACCCTGGATGACATCCGGTTCATTGCCGATGGTGAAATAGCCGATGACACCGACGATGATGACCACCAGCGTAAAGCCTGCTATTGCCTGCAGAATATTGTTGTGTTGAGATTTGACTGACATACTCTATATTCCTTATATTATTGTTGTTGTGAACCCTCTGTGTTTCTTTCGCGTTCCCTTATTCCAGCGTACCGAGCGCCTTATCGAGGTTGACGCGGCTCAGCCGGACGTCGATTTCGGCGTCAATCTTCTGCGATTGCGCCTGAAGCCATGCCGTCTGCGCCTCCATGACGGTGGTGCTCTGAATAACTCCCTCGCTGAAACCGACGTTGGCACATCTGAGATTTTCCTCCGCGTTGCGTATGTTGGCCTGTGCCATGGCCAGCCGCTTGTCCGCCTCGGTCACCTTGAACCGGCTCTGGCTCACCTGCAGCTCCACTTTCTCGCGGCTTTCGCTGAGTTCCAGCTCGGCGATGGCGGTGGCGTTCTTTGCCGCTCTCACCTTATAGGCCACGTCGCCCCAGTTCCATACCGGCACGCTGACCACGACACCGACGTTCCACACGCCTCCGAACTTCTTGTGGAAACCGTCATAGACGTTCGGATTCGTCACCGTATAGCCGCCGAAGAGACCCACTTTCGGAAGATTGCCGGCCTTCAGCATGTTCGTCGCCTGGCGGCTCAAGTCGACCGTGTTCTGCAGCATGCGCAGCTCAGGACGGCGCTCTATGACGTCGGCCATGTCCCGGTCGTCCGCCGCCGACAGTCCCACGGTGAGGTCGTCGCTGTTCTCGTCCGTCAGCGTGAACTGCTCGTCGAGCGGCATGCCGCACGTCTGACAGAGCAGCATGCGCGCCAGAGTCAGTCCGTCGTCAACCTGCGAGAGTGTCATCTCGGCCTCATTGACCTTCACGGCCACCTTCAGACCGTCCGCCCGTGTGGCCACACCCTCGGTGATCATCTTGTCGACGTCGGCCGAAAGCTGGCGGACAAGCCCGAGATAACTCTCGGCCAAGCGTTTCTTATAGCGGAGCGAAACAACCATCCAATACGCCCGGGCCGTGTCATATATCGTCGCCTGACGTGTGGCGTCGCCACTGTTTTCCGCCATCCGCTCGCCGATGTCCGCCATGCGGTTCATGGCGACGATGGCACCGCCCATGAACAGCGGCTGCGTCACCATCACCGAGCCAGCGAACATGTTGCGCGTGTCGGTGCGGAAAGCGTCGGCAATGGCCTGTCCGCGGGCGTTCAGTCCCGAAGCTAAGGCCGCAAGATGGCCGTTGATGCCGGCCGTGAGGTCTGCGGGTGACACGCCGAATCCGGCCAGCTGCTGTCCGAGTGCCGCTTTCTGGGCGTCGGTAAGACTGTTGCCGATGCCCTCCATGGCCTGTCCGATGCCCTGTGACGTTCCCGTTCCGATATTTCCCAAGGCGTCTTTCTGCTCTCCGTTGAGGATTGAGACCTCCCGGCTGGAGTAGACATATCCGCCCATCGCGTTGACGTGCGGCAGGTATTTCGTCCGTGCCGATTTCCTCATGTTGCGCGCCATGTCCTGCTTTATCTCCGCTGCGGCCACCTGCTTGTTGTTGCGAAGGGCCATGGCCCTGCAGCTGTCAAGACAGAGAACACGCTGTGCGGCAGCCGGCAGGACAAAGCCCGAGATGAGGGCTATTCCTATCAGATGCTTCATAAGACGGTTATTTAAGTTTTTCCTTATTTGAACTGGAATGTGCGCGAGCCAATCATGTTGCCGTCGGCGAAGATGCTCACCGTGTAGTTGCCCGCGCTGAGGAATTCGGCCACGTTCCAATAGGTGCTCACCTGTAGCTCCTCACCGGTGTATTCCATGCTCTTCTTCATCGAATACTCGATGTTGCGGTCCTCATACGGGAACGTGGCGCCGTTGCCGAGCACCGCCCCGGTGGGAGTGGTGATGCGTACGTAGAATGTCTTCATGCCGTTCGGAGCGGTCACGTTGCGCGCTATGGTGAATGCCACCTCGATGTTGCGGCAGTCCTTTATCTTCTTCACGATCTTGCCGTTCTTTTTCTTGATGACCATTCTTATGTTGGTCGCGTCCAGCTGTGCGGCGATGGCCACTTTCTCCGAGAGCGATGCTTTCTCGCTGCTCAGGCCCTCGATCTGGCGTGTCGCCTCGCTGTACTGGCTCTTCATGCGCTCGTTCTCGTCGGTCAGGGTTTGGTTGACGCGGTTGAGCGAGTCAATCTCCAGCACGTAGTTGCGCAACACGGCGCGCACGGTGGCCAGCTCTTTCTTCAGACGTGCAA
>USFX01000198.1 GCA_900553965.1 uncultured Prevotella sp. | reverse complement strand
GCCCCGTTGACTTCCAACAAGGCCCTCCCCGCAATGCCGTAAGGCCCTTACGGCAGAATAAAAGACGACAAAAAGTTGCACACTTTCGCTATTTTCGTCGTAACACACTGACCCTCAGACAATAAAAGATGCACGCGCAAAACTCGCGAATTTGCGGCCAAAAGATTTTCATTTCTAAATTCTTCAAGGATTTGAAGGCATTTGTCGGGATAATTCTAAGTTTTTAACAGTTAAGAAGTCCCTCCCGGCTCTCCCCTTGGGGAGGGGGCCTGCGCGGATGAAGGGACTTGTAGAGACGTCACATTGTGGCGTCTCCCATCCACAAACGGCTGTTCGGGAGAACAGCCGTGATTTGCAATCTTCATCATATAATTAGGTGTGAGACGTCACGGTGTGACGTCTCTACTGTTCCCTTCACCCGCGTTGTGATGTTTTTTGGTTGCCCATTGCGAACTCATACATGACAATCCCCGCCGTGACGGAGACGTTCATCGAGTGTTTCGTGCCGTACTGCGGGATTTCGATGCACCCGTCAGCGATGTCGATGACCTCCTGATGGACGCCTTTCACCTCATTGCCCATGACAATGGCATAGCGTGTCGTCGGGTCATAACGCATCTCGTGGAGCATCGTGCTGCCTTCCGCCTGTTCGATGGCATAGACGGTGTAGCCGCGTTGTTGGAGCTCGCGGACAGCCTCCGTGGCCGTATCGAAGTGGCGCCATTCGACACTATCCTCCGCCCCAAGCGCCGTCTTGTGTATCTCAGCCGCCGGCGGCATAGGGCTGATGCCGCACAGATAGACAGCCTCGATGCGGAAAGCGTCACCCGTGCGGAACACACTGCCGACGTTGTGCATCGACCGCACGTCGTCGAGCACAACCACCAATGGCAACTTGTCGGCCTCACGGAACTCATCCACCGTGAGGCGCTTCATCTCTATTGTTCGTAGTTTACGCATATAAAAATCGGCCCCACCCCGACCCTCCCCGAGGGGAGGGTGCCTGAGAGATGATAAATCCCTACGACACCCATATAGAAAGAAGAGGGCTGTGGAGCCATATTTGTTTATAACCTGTATTGTTTGATAAATCTATTCTCTCGTTTTCATTCCCCGGAACCATTTTTCTTTTCTCGGAGCCACTTTTCATCCCCCCTTCACCTCGTAGGCACCCTCCCCTTGGGGAGGGCCGGGGTGGGGCCCCCACCCTCCTCGACAGCTCTCCCGGATTGCTCCCCGGCCATCCCTCCGGAACGGGCATGCCGTGGCGGGCGTAGAACTCCGTCCAGTAGTCCGGTATGCGGCCGTCGGCATCGCGGAAAGTCATGGGGATGGGCTCGAAGATATGGCAGCCGGTGCTGTCCACGAAACTCAGCAGCACCAGTTCGCTGCAATATATCTCGTCGTTGTCCGGCAGATAGAGGCTGTCATAACGACAACCGACATAGCTCAGAGCCGCGGCAATGGTCTTCGCGCAGTCCAGCCGCTCCCCCACCCGACCCACAACGACCGCGGGACGACCGTCGGCAAAACGGCGGCGACCGAGGAACGAGTCGACAGGAGTGACGCACACACCGCGTTCGGGCAGCGCTTCTATCACCGACGGACGACCGTCGAGGCGGGCGAAGATGGCCACATGGTCGATGGCGAGCCCGTCGACACCGGACGTGACGTCCGTGATGGCGTTGCCCCCGGGGTTGACCTGGAAGAGCAGGTCGCAGTCACGCAGGGCCGACGACAGCGTGTCGGATTGTCCGAAGGCGCTCACGGCAACGGCGAGACACGACGGAAGCAAGAGCAGAAGTCTGCGGATTATCTTGATTTTCATATCATCATGCCTGTTATTTCGCGGCAAAGTTAGCACTTTTTGTGCTACTAAAGGCCGATAATCTGACAAAAAGCGTAACTTTGCAGGGTCAATCAGCAATCGACAATATAACACATATAAGCGTATGAGAAAGATTTTACTTACCATCATGACCGTCATGACGACACTCGCCGCCGTGGCTGACGACTTCACAACGGCCGGCGACGGCACCACATGGACCATGACACGCCTCGCCCAGACCGACGGAACGGGAGTCACCGTCGACGAAAAGACATTCACAATGGCCTCCAACGTGGTGATAGCTGCCGGTGACGCCTTCAAGATCGAAGAGGGAATAACCGTCAGGATGGGCGACCGGGTGACACTGCGCATCGAAGGCGAGGCTGACTTTGCGGCCGACGAGCGCGTCCTGTTCACCGCCATCGACGAGACTGTCCAGCCCTACGGCATCTATATGCAGAACGACACGAAGCGCGCGACGTTCAGAAACATCGACTTCGAATATGCCGGACTGAAGAATTTCTCAACAGCCGGAGCCGACATCGCCGACTGTTCGTTCACCCGCCACAACGGCATTTCGGGCACCTCGGCCCTCAGCATGGGCACCAACGGGGCGTCGTTCACCATCAGCGGATGCACATTCACGGAATGTGCCAAGAGCGCCATCGGCGGCGCCGCCAACTACTGCAACCCTGTGACCATCACCGGATGCACATTCACGGCCAACGGAACGGCCAACGCCAACACGCCGCAACTCAACATCACCACGGCCGAGAACGTCACGATAAAGGACTGCCGCATCTACGGCACACCCGAACACACTAAGGTCGGCGGCATCGTCGTCTCCAATCTCGTCAGCCTCACCGGCGAGCTCAACACGCTGATAGAGAACTGCGAGATACGCAACAACCGCTTCGGCGTGGCCACCTACTGCGAGCAGACGGCCACGATACGCAACAATGTCATCATCAGCAACAAGTATGAGACGAACGCCATGAACGGCGGCAGCGGCATAAACATCTATGACCCTTACATGACGCAGACCATAACCATCACCGGCAACTACATCGAGGACAATCTCTGGGGCATCACCGTCATCGGAGGACGCAACGTCAACATCGGCAAGACCGAAGACCCGACGGCCGACGACTACAATCCGGGACTCAACGTGTTCCTCAACAACGGCAACGGAGGCGTCACATACGACCTCTACAACAACTCCGCCAACACGGTCTACGCTCAAGGCAACTACTGGAAGAGCGTCGCCTCACAGGATCAGGAGAGCATCGAGACCGTCGTATTCCACAAAAACGACAATCCGGCGTTGGGCGAAGTGATATTCATGCCTGCCCTCGACAAGGAGCCGACTGCCATCAACCACGCATCCCCCACCCTGTCCGGAGCCACCCGCACGGAGGTCTACACGCTCGACGGCGTGCGCCTCGGCAGCCTCAATGAAACACGGCGCGGCACGATCTGCATCGTCAAGACAACGGACGGCCGCCATACCACGGTACGCAAGGTGGTGGTGAGATGAGAACATAGCAGTCGTTACATATATTAATAATGACACGACAAGAGACAAATGACACAACAGAAGATAAGCGATTTTGAGATAATGGCCCCCGTGGGGTCACGCGACAGCCTCGCCGCGGCCATCAAGGCCGGCGCCGGCTCGGTCTATTTCGGCATCGAGAAGCTCAACATGCGCGCCCACTCAGCCAGCACGTTCACCATCAGTGACCTGCGCGAGATAGCCGCCACGTGCGCCGAACACGGCATAAAGACCTATCTGACGGTCAACACCATCATCTACGGCGAGGACCTCGGTCAGATGCGCGAGATCATCGACGCCGCCCGCGAGGCCGGCATATCGGCCGTGATAGCCAGCGACGTGGCCGTGATGATGTACTGCCGCGAGGTCGGCCAGGAGGTCCACCTCTCCACGCAGCTCAACATCTCCAACATCGAGGCGCTGAAGTTCTACGCCCAGTTCGCCGATGTCGTCGTCCTGGCGCGCGAGCTCAACATGGAGCAGGTGGCCGAGATCTACCGCGGCATCTGCGAGGAGAACATCTGCGGACCCTCGGGAGAACGGGTGCGGATAGAGATGTTCTGCCACGGCGCGCTCTGCATGGCCATCAGCGGCAAGTGCTACATGAGCCTCCACGAGGCCAACCGCAGCGCCAACCGCGGCTCCTGCGTCCAGATTTGCCGCCGCTCCTACACCGTCACGGACAATGAGACGGGCGCCGAACTGGCCATCGACAATAAATATATAATGAGTCCGAAGGACCTGAAGACCGTGCGCTTCATCGACCGCATGATGGAGGCGGGCGTGCGCGTGTTCAAGATTGAGGGCCGTGCCCGCGGTCCGGAATATGTCAAGACTGTCGTGGAGTGCTACCGCGAGGCCATCGCCGCCGTGCTCGACGGCACGTTCACTGAGGAGCGCAAGGACGGATGGGACGAGCGTCTGGCCACCGTCTTCAACCGCGGCTTCTGGGACGGCTACTATCAGGGCCAGACCTTGGGCGAATGGAACCGCCACTACGGCTCCTGCGCGACCGAACGCAAGGTCTATGTGGGCAAGGGCGTGAAGTATTTCAGCAAGCTCGGCGTGGCCGAATTTACCGTCGAAGCCACCGAATTCGCACCCGGCGACAAGCTCCTCATCACCGGCCCGACCACCGGCGCGCTCTATGTCACGCCCGATGTCATCCACGGCGACCACGGCCCCGTGGACATCGCCCGCAAGGGGACACGCATCAGCATCGCCGTGCCGGAGAAGGTGCGGCCGAGCGACAAGCTGTTCAGGATAGAGGAGGCCCCCTGTAAAGCCCCCTGTAAAGCCCCCTGTAGTCCCCCGAAGGGGGAC
>USFX01000197.1 GCA_900553965.1 uncultured Prevotella sp. | reverse complement strand
AATGTCAGGATTTTGGCTGCGGCGCTCTTCAGAATTAAAATTCTGAAGTGTTAAATTCCGTGATATTATTGTGACAGGGAGTGATGTATTGCTTCCTATCCGCCGTAGTGCTCCGGACTGGAAATCCGGTGCGCACGCCGTGGCATATCCGTGCCGCGATGTGTCTTTCTGACGGCAAATTGGCTGTTGGCGCGTTAAATAGTCGTAATAATATGGCCGTTTCAGAAAAGATGTTTAAATTTGCGGAGTAAAATGCGCCATCCGGCCGTTCCCGTAACGGAAGGGCGTGCTGTGTCCGGGCGCAGAGAAGACGGCGGTACGGTGCGAAACGGCAGTCGTCCGGACGCAAGGAATAAGGCCGTCCGGTATGAATCGGCGGACAGCCGGGCGCTAAGAAGACATGTTTTTATCACATTATTATTGATTATGTAGTTATGGGTAAGTTAAGACTTTCTATCATACTGTTTGCTGCCGCAGTGCTGGCCTCGTGTGGCGGCAGTGCGCAGCAGAAGGCGGAAGAGCTGCTGAGGCAGGCCGATTTCGACTTCGAGCACGGTCATTATGACATGGCGCTGGCCTCGATAGACTCGCTGCGCAAGATCTATCCCAACGCCGTGGATGTGCGCCGCCGTGCGCTCGTCCTCTATCAGAACATCGCGCTGAAACAGGCGCAGGAAGACCTCGAACAGACCGACCGGCTCCTTCAGGTGGCCCGCCGCGACTATGACTACATCAAGCGCGAGGTGGAGAAGCGGCGTTCCGACCTCAACGCCACGGCGGAACAGCTCCAGACGCTGACGCTGACGAAGATGAAGCTGGACTCGCTGCAGGTGAGATTTGACATGCAGTGCGCCAAGATAAAATATATCCACAAGCGGCAGAAGGAGGAACGCTGAGCGGGGCGAAAGGGATTTTCCCGGTGAATGAGAAGCGTATTTTTGGTGTTCTCGTAATAAATTCTTAATTTTGCAGCGCATAAACAGCAATGCCGCAGTCCCAACCCCGACGGTCTGTCCGAAAGAGCGGAACCGCGCGGGACGGACGGCGGCAACGAACATACAGGATATGAACCATCAATCTACCAATGAGCAGTTTGAGCAGACCATGGCCCGATGCCGTGAGCTGTTCGTCAAGAAGCTGCACGACTATAAGGCTTCGTGGCGCATCCTGCGCCCATCGTCACTGACCGACCAGCTCTTCATCAAGGCCAAGCGCATACGCTCGCTCGAGGTGAAGGGCGAGGCGATGGTCGACGAGGGAATCAAGCCGGAGTTCATCGCTCTCATCAACTACGGTATCGTCGGACTGATACAGATGGAGCTCGGCTTTGCCGATACGGTCGACATCTCCAACGACGAGGCCGCCGGACTCTATGACCGTCATGCCCGCGAGGCACTGGAACTGATGAAGCGGAAGAACCATGACTATGATGAGGCCTGGCGCTCCATGCGCGTGAGCAGCTACACGGACTTCATCCTGACCAAAATCGAACGTATCAAGGAAATCGAGAACCTCAACGGCGAGACACTCGTCAGCGAGGGAATCGAGTCGAACTATATGGACATCATCAACTATGCCGTCTTCGGTGTGATAAAACTGGAAGAGGGCGAAACTCAGAAGTCAGAGTGACTTTAGTTCAGAAGTCAGAGTTCAGAGTGGAGAGGTATGATTACTCTTCGGTTCAGAAGTCAGAGTTCAGAGTGAAGAGGTATGATTACCTTTAAGTAATGGCTGACATTACTTCGGACATAGGCTTCGCATGGTCAGAAAGCGGAGCGCGCAAGTGTCCTATATATAATAATGTATAAGATGGACGGCCGCTGGCGGCAATAATGCTGCCGCATATCAGACTGGAAACCAAATCTTATGGCGAACAAGGAAGCAGAACGTAACAACGGCGAAAGTCTGTCTGCCGGCACCCCTCAGGGCGTGACGGCGGGCAATTCGCGTGATGCAGCGGATGGTGAGAAGGGGAAAAAGACCGCCAACAAAGGTAATCATACCTCTTCACTCTTCACTCTTCACTCTAACTTAAAAGTAGATTTCTGCCGCCTGCTCCTCGGCTTGACCTTCACCCTCTCGGGATTCGTCAAGGCCATCGACCCGCAGGGAACACAATATAAGATAAGCGACTATCTCGAAGCGTGGGGCCTGCAGGCCTACGCCGCCGACATGCTCACGCTCGGTGCCTCCGTCGCTCTGTCGGCAGTGGAGTTCTGGCTTGGCGTGTGCATGCTGTTCGCCATACGACGCCGGCGCACCGCGCGTCTCGTGCTTGCGGTGATGTGCGTCATGACACCGCTGACGCTTTGGCTCGCCCTGACCGACCCCATCAGCGACTGCGGCTGCTTCGGCGACGCCGTGACGCTGACCAACTGGCAGACGTTCTGGAAAAACGTCGTGCTTCTCGCGGCCGCCGTGGCGGTGGCCCGCCGGCCGATGGGCATGACCCGCATCATCAGCCGGACGAACCGGTGGATTGTCACCAACTATGCCGCCGTGTTCATCCTCGCCCTTGAGGCGTGGTCGCTCTACGATCTGCCCCTGTTCGACTTCCGTCCCTACCGCGTCGGAGCCGACATACGGGCCGGGATGGAGATACCCGAGGGCGCGCCGATGCCACAGTTTGAGACCACTTTCATAATGGAGAAGAACGGTGAACGGCGCGAGTTCACGCTCGACAACTATCCCGACTCGACGTGGACGTTCGTCGACAGCCGCACGGTTCAGACCGCCGAAGGCTATGTCCCGCCGATACACGACTTCTCCATCGTGCGCCGCACTGACGGAGAGGACATCACCGACAGCCTCCTTGCCGCTCCGGGATATACGTTCCTGCTCGTCGCGCCGTTCCTCGAACAGGCTGACGACAGCCGTCTCGACCTCATAAATCAGGTCTACGACTACGCCGAAGACCACGGCTACGGCTTTTTCTGCCTCACGGCCAGCTCCGACAAGAGCATCCGTCGGTGGCGCATAATGACAGGAGCGGAATATGAATTCTGCACGACTGACGGGACGACGCTCAAGACCATCGTCCGGAGCAATCCCGGACTGGTGCTCATCAAGGGCGGAACGGTCATACGGAAGTGGAGCCACAACCGGTTGCCGGAAGAACAGGAGCTCAGCGGACCGCTCGACCGGATTGAGCTGGGACACGTGCCCGAGCGCACGGCCGCCGTCCAGACGCTCATCGTCGTGGCGTGGTTCGCGCTGCCGTTGCTGCTGCTCGCGCTGGCCGACAGGATGTGGGCGTGGACGAAATGGGTCAGGAAGAAAAGACGATCTAACAAGATATATCAACTTTTTAAACCAAAAGACAATGAGAAAGAAAATTGTAGCAGGAAACTGGAAGATGAACATGAACCTGCAGGAGGGTGTGGCTCTGGCCAAGGAACTCAACGAGACACTGACGGCACAGAAGCCTAACTGCGGTGTGGTTATCTGCACTCCGTTCATCCATCTGGCTACCGTAGCCCAGTTCCTCAATCAGGACGTTATCGGACTCGGTGCCGAGAACTGCGCAGACAAGGAGAAGGGAGCCTACACCGGCGAGGTTTCAGCCGAAATGGTGAAGAGCACCGGCGCACAGTATGTCATCCTCGGCCACTCAGAGCGCCGCGGATACTACGGCGAGACACCCGAAATTCTCAAGGAGAAGGTGCTGCTCGCACTCAAGAACGGCCTGAAGGTCATCTTCTGCATCGGCGAGAGCCTCGAAGAGCGTGAGGCCGACAAGCAGAACGAGGTCGTAAAGGCAGAGCTGGAAGGCAGCGTGTTCAACCTCACAGCAGAGGAGTTCAAGAACATCATCATCGCATACGAACCCATCTGGGCCATCGGTACCGGCAAGACCGCTACCGCAGAGCAGGCTGAGGAAATCCATGCGTTCATCCGCAGCGTGGTTGCCGACAAGTACGGCGCCGAGGTTGCCGACGACACAACCATCCTCTACGGCGGAAGCTGCAAGGCAAGCAACGCTCCCGAACTGTTCGCTAAGCCCGACATCGACGGCGGACTCATCGGCGGCGCATCGCTGAAGGCAGCCGACTTCAAGGGCATCATCGACGCATTCTGAATCCCGGAATGACGTAGATCGGGCGTCGGATGACGTCAGGAATAAAGGACATTGTCCGCGGAACAGCACCTGCAAGGGGCCCGTTCCGACGGACCGTGTCCGGTTTCCCGTTCTCCGCAGCCTCTTTGAAGAACCCTGAGAGCAATATCTGAATCCCAAATCGCAAAGCATTGGGGCCTGACCCGCAATACTGCGATGGCTTATCAACAATACCGCAAAGTCCAATGTATAGAGTTCTAATCATACTGTTGCTGACCGTCTGCTCCTTCGTGACAGCGGAAGCGCAGACCTTTCTCGAACGGCTTCAGCGCCAGCAGAAAGGGCAGGGCACCGTGACCGTCCATCAGGATGCGGCCATCGACGCGCTCGTCAATGGCCCGAAAGTAGTTATGGCCGCGCCGAAAACATCGTCGTCGGCTGCTTCGTCACGCCCGTCGACGTCCTCCACAACCCGCCCGGCGGCCTCGGAGACGTCAAAGCCGGCAAAGACCGTGGCGCAGGAAGAGCTCAGCATAAAAGTCGTGCGACGATGTCCCCTCCGTCAAGCTGATGATCGGGTAGTCGGCAAGCCTTTTGAGCGAAACGGGCTCCTCGGTGAGCTCCAAAAACGCCGGGCCGCAGATGGGGATCTCCTGAATTTCGTCGATCTTCTGCGCCGTGAGCGAATCCGGCACGGACGCGCCCTCTGCCAGAATGGCGAAGTCGGCAAGGCCGTTCTGCACCGCGG
>USFX01000196.1 GCA_900553965.1 uncultured Prevotella sp. | reverse complement strand
GGATGCACCGTCTCGGCGGACGGACGGGAACATGTCGACGGACGAGAGACGGAAGATGAGTGGCGGACGGGCGATGTAGAAGTGATGAAATGGCTGAACGCCCGCGAAGTGAAGGACGGAGAAAAATACGATGAAACCGCAGAAAAATACATCAAAGCCATTGATGAAGCCGCCGGAAATTACGGTAAGGCCGTTAGTGAAGCCGTCGGAGATGGCCATATTGCCATGGAGGTGACGCCTCCGCACAGGGCCATGCGTGTGAGCCGCATACAGGAGTGCTGCCTGACGGCCGCGACGGCGGGCCGGCTGACATACAGTTGCGGCCGCGGATTTCGCGGCCGGATACGCGTTACGCTGCGCGGAATGACCCGCGGAGAGGTTCTGGATATCGGTGGAATGGGCTATATCTGTTCCGGAGAGAGCGACGAGCAGGCCATCATGCGCTTTACGGAATACGCAGGAGACAGCATCGTCATATCCGGAAGCATGACCTTGACACCCGACAAGGTTCAGAATGTGGAGGCTGTCAGCTTTGAGGAGTATTTCAACCGTAGCTGGATGTACTGAAAGACGTCAGCCACCGCCGCGGTTTTGTTGCCGTTCAGCCATGCGGTTTTTGCACCATTTTTGATGGTTGTTGCTGATCGTTTAGCTTTTTGCCCCATTTCATCGGGCTTTATTCAATTTCTTAGCAACGTGCGTTTTCTCCCCATTCCATCGGTTTTTATTCCATTTTTCACAGCATCTGCGCTTTCAGACCGAGCGAGAGGCCGAGTATGTCCCACAGTCTCACGCTACCGTCCTGCACCATTGCCCGCACGTAAATGTCGCACGTGCTGATCTCATAGAATGCCGTGAGGCTCTTGATGAATTTCCGCCGGTTGTGCGGGACGGTGTATGACACGCGCTGACCGACAAAAGCGTTGACGCGAACCTTTGTGGACAGCATAGGATAGTATTTGTCCGGATAGCGTTTTGGCTGCTTGCCCCAGAACTCCTGACCGAAGACGGTATTGAAATAGATTCCGAAAGAAAGCGGTTCTACATAGCTCCTGCCGGTTAAAGGCAGCTTCCACGGAACAAAATTCTGCTTCAGCGTCAGCGTCATCTTCGCGTCACGGCTCCGGAATTTTGGCAGATAGCCGAAGAGAAGGTTGGTCTCATACTGACGGTGACAGCCGTAGTCCCACCCCACTCCGACGGAGACGACTCCCATGTTTCCAGCATTCTGGACAATCAGCTGGGTCGGGATGAGAAAGTTCCACAGTCGGCGGTCGCGGCGGTCGTACTTGCTGTAATATGCCGTGTCGGCCGTCATTGCAGCCGTCACGGCACAGATTCCGGCGCTGTCAGCCGGAACGATGGAGTCGGCCGGCACCGTCATGTGCCGCGGGATGGAGTCGCAGCGGGGTTCCGCGGCCGCGGCGGAGAGGCAGAGGAGGGCAAAAAGGCTAATAATTGATTGTCTCATAGGAATATCCGTCTTCGGTGATGGTGAACAAATAGTAGTTGCGGTGCTCGGCGCAGTCGATGCCGTAGTACATAACTCCGTCGCCATAGATATCCTCAGCCTGGCGGCAGTGGTCATGTCCATTGATGCAGAACAGCAGTCCGGGGAAGAGCCTGACATAATGTTCGAAGGCCTTGGCCACGTTGTTGTTGAACTGTTCGCTGTAAGGCCGCGCGTGCATGCAGACCACCGTACGGTCGAAAGCCTCTGCCGAGGCCGAGATCTGCTCCTCCATGAAGTCGAAGTTGGGCACGGCGGCGAGATAGTCATACTCGGTGGCGTTGGTGTTGAGACAGACGAACTTCACCCGTCCTGCAATGAAACTGTAGTCCAGCGGCCCGTACATGACAGTGAAGACGTCGTCACCCGTGCCGAGGAAGTCGTGGTTGCCTATCATGGCGACGTAGGGCACACGGAGCTTCGACAGGCGGTCGCGCTGCCACGTAAATTCCTTTGTCGTCCCGCAGTCGGTCAGGTCGCCGCCGTGGACAACGAAGTCGATGTCCGGCCGGCCGTTGATGTCGGCCACCATGGCCTCTGTGGCGCTGTACCACCCGTGAGTGTCGCTGATGAAGGCCACGCGCAGGGTCTTTTTGTCGCGGCATGATTCCTCTATGCGCGCGATGTTGTGGGCGTTGATGTCACACTCGCCGTCGAAGCGCACGTCGTACGGATGGTAGTCGAAGACGTCCTTACAACCCGTCAGGAGCATGCAGACGGCGATGATGATAAGATGTTTCATGTGTTACGCGAATTTGTTGTTTCTGACGGAGACCGCTCCCCACCGCCTCCGCAGGCCACGGAGAACGGCGCCGCAACGTGTCCGTCTGACTGCAAAGTTACGAAGAACGGACGAGAAAACTGCGCATCCCGGCAGAGTTTTGTGTCCCTTTTTCCCCTTTTATTCCACCAAATCGAATATTTATCGTAATTTTGCAGCACAAATACGTAAACATGGAGAACAGACATCCAGACCTTTGCGGCTCCCCGGCAGCCGCCCCAGACAACTCGGGAATGAGCCAGGCGGCACTCGTCCGCCTTCACACCGACGGCATCATGACGACCGACGACCTGACCCGTCTGCCCGTCACGACGGGTCCTCGGCGAATGAACTTCATCCTCCTCGCGCTCTGCACACACGGCGAGGCGCGCTATACGGTTGATGCACACGAGCAGACGGTGAGGCGTAACGACGTCATCATAATCTCCGAGCGCCACGTCGTCGACCACTATCAGGCGTCGGAGGACATCGCCGGGATATGTATCATCCTCTCCGTCGGCTTCTTCTATGAGACCATAAGCAACGTCAGCGACATATCGACCCTGTTCCTTTTTTCCAAGAACCACCCCGTAGTCGGGCTCTCACAGCACGAGGCCGAAACGTTCAAGAGCTATTTCCACATGCTTCAGGACAAGGTCGGCGACATGCGCAACCACTACCGTCTGGAACTGGCGCGCACGCTCGTGCTGGCCATGTTCTACGACATGAGCAACGTTGTCTACCGCGAACAACAGCACAGTGACCACCGTTCCTCGCGTGCGGACACCATCTTCACCAGCTTCATCCGTCTCGTTGAAGCCAATTTCCGCCGTGAGCGGCGCGTGGGATGGTATGCGGAACAGCTCTGCATCACCCCGAAATATCTTTCGGAGACGGTCAAGCACGTCAGCCACCGCACGCCCAACGAGTGGATTGACCGCTATGTGACGCTGGAGCTGCGCCTCCTGCTGCGCAACTCGACGAAGAGCATCAAGGAGATTGCCATCGACCTCAACTTCCCCAACCAGTCGTTCCTCGGCAAATATTTCAAGGAACACGTCGGCCAGTCGCCCAGCGAATACCGCCGCAACTGACTCGGCATCCACTGTCACCGCCGCCGCTGTTTCACGGCATCGGGGCAGCCGGACTTGTTACACGGCTCATGTAACGTTGTTACGCGGGCCGTGTAACAGTGTTACATGAGCCGTGTAACAACGTTACATGAGCCGTGTAACAGCTCGCAGGATTTCCTAAACGTCTGAAGGCAGAAAGTTACTGACCGACAAGTTTGTCCATAAGCCCAAGTTTTATTACCTTTGCAGAATAAAGCAGGAACAATAATAACATATATACAAAGGAATAGAAAGATTATGGGAAAAGTAATCCTCACCGGTGACCGCCCTACCGGAAAACTGCATCTGGGCCATTATGTCGGCTCGCTGCGCCGCCGCGTACAGCTTCAGGATGCGGGCGACTACGACCGCATGTTCGTCTTCATGGCCGACGTGCAGGCCCTGACCGACAACGCCGACAACCCCGAGAAGATACGCCAGAACCTCATCGAGGTGGCGCTCGACTATCTCTCCGTGGGTCTCGATCCGACGAAATGCACGCTGTTCGTCCAAAGCCAGATTCCGGAACTGGCCGAGCTGACGACATATCTGATGAACCTCATCACCGTTTCGCGCGTACAGCGCAATCCGACGGTGAAGACGGAGATAAAGATGCGCAACTTCGAGGCCAACATCCCGCTCGGCTTCTTCTGCTATCCCGTCAGCCAGGCTGCCGACATCACACTGTTCAAGGCTACAACCGTTCCCGCCGGAGAGGACCAGGAGCCGATGCTCGAAGTGACCCGCGAGCTTGTCCGGAGGTTCAATCAGACCTACGGTGAGGTGCTCGTCGAGCCGAACATCATGCTGCCCGAGAACCTGACGGCACGCCGTCTGCCCGGAACCGACGGCAAGGAGAAGATGAGCAAGAGCCTCGGAAACTGCATCTACCTTAGCGACTCGGCCGATGAGGTTTGGCAGAAGGTGCGCTCGATGTTCACCGACCCTGACCACCTGCGCGTCGACGACCCCGGCAAGGTCGAGGGCAACGCCGTCTTCACCTATCTCGACGCCTTCTCGACAGACGATGATTTCGCCGCCTACTGGCCGGAGTACCACAATCTGGAGGAACTGAAGGACCATTACCGCCGCGGCGGACTGGGTGACATGAAGTGCAAGAAGTTCCTCAACACCATCCTCAACAACATGCTGGAGCCTATCCGCCAGCGCCGTCATGAGTTCGAGCAGGACATCCCCGAGATATACAACATCCTGCGCCGCGGAACGGAACAGGCCCGCGAGACGGCCGCACAGACGATGGACGAGGTGCGCCACGCCATGAAGATCGACTATTTTGACGATGTCGAGCTGATACGGAGCCAGGCGGAGAAGTACGGGAAATAGGCCGCTGGGCCCCTGGCCCAAGACACGGGACACGGGCCCCGAGACCCCCCGGCCCTCCCCCAGGGGAGGGTGCCTACGAGA
>USFX01000195.1 GCA_900553965.1 uncultured Prevotella sp. | reverse complement strand
TGCCCGACATTCTTTCGGGCAAACTGTCGCCCTCGGGCAAACTGCCCATGACCATCGAGAAGGAGTTCAACGACTCCCCCGCCAAAGGCACGATGCCCGCCGGCGCGGAGTTCTACAACAAGGCGCCCCGCGCCTACAACGAACGCCTGATCCAGCTCTACGACATCGACTACAAGGAGTCGGTGCTGGTCGGCTACCGCTGGTACGAGACCAAGGGCATCGCACCGCTCTACCCCTTCGGATTCGGACTTTCGTACACCACGTTCGAGCTTTCGAAACCCCGCGCCCCGAAGGCGTTCCCCGCCGACAAGCCGCTGAAAGTGAGCGTCACGCTGACCAACACGGGAGGACTCTATGTCTACGCCATCAGCGTCACCGACGCCGAGGGTGGCGGCGACACTCCCGTTCCGGGTGGCGACGACCACTCTGTCGTGCTCAACACCGCGCGCAGTCAGGCCCAGCTGACGACGGCCGGAAACGTCATCAAATACTATAACACGGCAGACGTGGCCGCTATCGACATCGACCGTGCCGCCGGTACCGTCACCGTCACGCCGCAGTCGGGCGACTGGAAGGATGTCTTCACACGCTCGGTGAGCAACATCGCCTTCTCAAAGGCGTCGCAGACGGGCGCCGGCTCGGAGATTGACAACGCCGGTGTGGTCATCACCCGCGCCGACGGATGGAACGAGTCGGTATATGCCGAGTGGCAGCTCTACAGCGGAGCGACGTCATATAACGTCTATGTCAAGGGCGGACAGTATCAGGATTGGACCCGGGTTGACCGCGAACTCGTGCGAAACTACGGCTCCTACGGACGTGTCGACGTGGTCGGTCTGACGGCCGCCGGAGGCTATCAGCTGCGCGTCGTGCCCGTCATCGGAGGCGCTGAAGATGCCTCGAAGGCCAGCACGGCGTCAGGAATGGTCGTCAAGAGTTATGACCGCTCGGGCTTCGCCCATCTCAACAACAGCGGTGTGGGCGCATACGAGGACGACGGAACGCTGAAGGCCACGGCCCGCGTGATATACGTCACGGCCCAAACGGCCAAGACGGTGACGCTCGATGTCGTCACGGGAAAGAACGGAAAGGAGGAGACATTCACCGGTCTGCAGGCTATCATCAACGCCTATCAGAAGGGGCTGGAGACCCGCCCGCTCGACGTCCGCATCATCGGAACCATCCGCGACACGGACATGGACTCGTTCGGAAGCTCGGCCGAGGGCCTGCAGGTGAAGGGAAAGAACAACACGACACCGATGAACATCACCATCGAGGGCATCGGTGAGGATGCCGCCATCTGGGGATTCGGCATGCTTCTGCGCAACGCCGTCAGCGTGGAGCTGAGGAACTTCGGCGTCATGCTCTGCATGGACGACTGCATCTCGCTCGACACGGACAACAAATACTGCTGGGTTCACCATATCGACCTCTTCTACGGAAACACCGGCGGAGACAGTGATCAGGCCAAGGGCGACGGCTCCATCGACGTGAAGAGCGACTCCCAGTATATCACCATCGCCTACTGCCACTTCCTCGACTGCGGAAAGACGTCGCTCTGCGGCATGAAGAGCGAGTCCGGCCCGAACTACATCGACTATCATCACAACTGGTTTGACCACAGCGATTCGCGCCATCCGCGTGTCCGCACGATGACGGTACACGTCTGGAACAACTATTATGATGGCTGCGCGAAGTATGGCGTGGGCGCTACGATGGGTTCAAGCGTGTTCGTCGAGAGCAACTACTTCCGCGGAACGAAGGACCCGATGATGATCTCGAAGCAGGGAACGGACGGCAAGGGCGACGGCACTTTCTCGGGAGAGAACGGCGGTATGATCAAGAGCTACGGCAATGTCTACGCCGAGAAGGGCGCAAGCAGCAACTACACCGTCATCACCCATCATGAGAGCGCGACCGACTTCGACTGCTATGAGGCCGCCTCACGCGACGAGCAGGTGCCCTCTTCATATAAGGCTCTCGTGGGCGGAACGACTTACAACAACTTCGACACCGACCCGAAGCTCATCTACGGCTATACTCCCGTTGCCGCAACGGATGTTCCCGCCGTCGTGACGGGCTATTGGGGTGCCGGCCGCCTCAACAAGGGCGACTTCCTCTGGACGTTCAACAACGCCACCGATGACACCGACTATGGCGTAGTCACCGCGATGAAGGACGCTCTGAAGAACTACGAGAGCAAGCTCGTGGGATTCTTTGAATGAAGAATCTATTAAATAAATGAAGAGTGAAGAATGAAAAGTGAAAAATGGGCTACGCCGTTCCCACATTGCTAAATTATGGCAGTTGGAAGGCGGTAGCCCATTCTTCATTCAATAAACTCTTCATTCTTCATTTAATAAGTTACACAATAACACTTTTCCTGCCGTTTTCCTTAAACAATGTCATCGTACAGGATTTATTCATAACAGGTCTTTCGGCTTTATTTCGTTTTTATACCGAAAAGATTTTGCCATATCAATAATCTTTCCGAAATTTGCAGAAATTATATAAGACTTGCTCCGCAACGGCGGAATGACAACGCCGGGGAACAAGGTTCACAGTGCCGCAGACGGGGACAGGACCGGATGCAGTGGCGGTGCTGTGACGTCGGGGTTTGACTGCCCTGACGCTATGAGCATGACAATTATATATAACAACAATATCATAGTATGGCAGAAAAATTGGAAGTGAAAGAGCTCGACCAGGTTGTGGTCCGCTTCTCAGGTGACTCTGGCGACGGCATGCAGCTGGCTGGAAACATCTTCTCCACGGTGTCGGCCACCGTGGGCAACGGAATATCGACGTTCCCGGACTATCCGGCGGACATCCGCGCCCCGCAAGGCTCGCTCACGGGCGTATCGGGATTTCAGGTGCACATTGGTGCCGGACGGGTCTACACGCCCGGCGACCTGTGTGACGTGCTCGTGGCGATGAACGCCGCCGCGCTCAAGACGCAGTATCGCTTCGCCAAGCCGCAGGCCACCATCATCATCGACACCGACAGCTTCGGACCGAAAGACCTGGAGAAGGCTCAGTTCGCGACGGACGACTATCTCGGCGAGATGGGCATCGACCCCGACCGCGTTGTGGCCTGTCCGCTGACGACGATGGTCAAGGACTGTCTGGCTGAATCGGGAATGGACAACAAGTCGGTCCTGAAGTGCCGCAACATGTTCGCCCTCGGACTGGTCTGCTGGCTGTTCAACCGCGACCTCTCGCTCGTGGCCAACTTCCTCCGCGAGAAGTTCGCCAAGAAGCCGCAGGTGGCCGAGAACAACATAAAGGTCGTGCAGGCCGGCTATGACTACGGTCACAACGTCCACGCCAGCGTGCCTGCGACATACCGCATCGAGTCGAAGGAGAAAATCGCCGGCCGCTATATGGACATCACCGGCAACAAGGCCACGGCCTATGGTCTCATCGCAGCCGCCGAAAAGGCCGGCATGCAGCTCTTCCTCGGCTCCTATCCCATCACTCCGGCAACCGACATTCTCCATGAGCTGGCCAAGCACAAGTCCTGCGGTGTGAAGACGGTCCAATGTGAGGACGAGATTTCGGGCTGCGCCAGCGCCATCGGAGCCGCGTTTGCCGGCGCCCTGGCCGCCACGTCGACCTCCGGACCGGGCATCTGTCTGAAGTCTGAGGCCATCAATCTGGCCGTCATCGACGAGCTTCCGCTCATCGTCATCGACGTCCAGCGCGGCGGTCCCTCGACGGGTCTGCCCACGAAGAGCGAACAGACCGACCTGCTTCAGGCTCTCTACGGCCGCAACGGCGAAAGCCCCATGCCGGTGATTGCCGCCACAAGCCCGACCGACTGCTTCGACGCCGTCTATTCGGCAGCAAAAATTGCCGTCGAGCACCTGACTCCCGTCATCCTGCTCACCGACGCCTTCATCGCCAACGGCTCGGCCGCATGGAAGCTACCGTCGATGGCCGAACTGCCCGCCATACGTCCCCACCGCGTGACGGAGGCTCAGAAAGACAACTACACTCCCTACGAGCGCGATCCCGAGACGGGCGCACGCTACTGGGCCGTGCCGGGTCAGGAGGGCTACACCCACATCCTCGGCGGTCTGGAGAAGGACGGCCGCACGGGTGCCATCTCCACTGACCCGGAGAACCACGACCGGATGTGCCGTCTGCGCGCCGAGAAGGTGGCCCGCATACCGGTGCCGGACCTCGAAGTGGATGGCGACAAGGACGACGCCGACCTGCTCATCGTCGGCTTCGGCAGTACCTACGGCCATCTCTATTCGGCCATGGAGGAGCTGCGCGCCGAAGGAAAGAAGGTCGCGCTGGCGCAGTTCAAGTACATCAACCCGCTGCCCAAGAACACGGCCGAAGTGCTCATGAAGTACAAGAACGTGGTTGTCGCCGAGCAGAACCTCGGCCAGCTCGCCGCATGGCTGCGCGCAAATGTCGATGGATTCGCGCCTCATAAATTCAACCAAGTCAAGGGACAGCCGTTCGTGGTGAGCGAGCTCACCGCCGCCTTCCGCGAGTTAATTAAGAGTTAAGAATAAAAAATCAAGAAAGAATGTCTACATTACAAGATTATAAGAAAGGACAACCCCGCTGGTGTCCCGGCTGCGGCGACCATTTCTTCCTCGCTTCGCTCCACAAGGCAATGGCCGAGGTGGGCGTGGCTCCACACAACATCGCGGTGATCTCAGGTATCGGATGCTCAAGCCGTCTGCCCTATTATGTAAACACATACGCCATGCAGACCATCCACGGCCGCGCTGCCGCCATCGCGACGGGCGCAAAGGTGGCCAACCCCGACCTCACCGTATGGCAGATCAGCGGCGACGGCGACGGACTGGCC
>USFX01000194.1 GCA_900553965.1 uncultured Prevotella sp. | reverse complement strand
TACCGTTTTCCTGCCGTAAGGGCCTTACGGGGTCGCAACGGGGCGCTTGTTGCAGTGCAACGGCGGCCTTGTTGCAATGCCGGGAGGGCCTTATTGCAGAGCCGGGAGGGCCTTATTGCACGGCCGTGACCATGCCGTTGTTTTATTAAGGAACGGTGGCCATTTGTATATGACTATGAATGAGGATGTTAGAAAACATGTAAACATATCGTCATAACGACCCCTGATTTTTGATACGCGCATGCTTGCGATATTTGGAGGCGGGGAGGAAAAATTTTGGAAAGTGCCTCTAAAAAACGGCATTAAATTCGCAATTAATTTAACAACCCACCCTAACCCTACCAAAGGGAGAGAGAGCTTGATTACTCTTTGAGCTACGACACGGCCTCAACGGCATATTAAGCTCTCTCCCTTCGGGTGGATTGTTGTATCTAAACGCAAAGACGCAGAGACACAAAGAAGGCGTCTTTGCGTTGAAAAACACCCGGCTTCCTCAACCCGACTTCCTTAAAATAATGAAAAATAGTGATTTTTCGCTAAATAAGTCTCGCTATAAAATAAAAATACGTAACTTTGTACGTTCTTAGGAGATTATCCGTCAGAAAAGGAACATAACGTAACATCACATTATATATAATATAACGAAAGAACATGGATAAACTTAGCTATGCTTTAGGATTGGGCATCGGACGCCAACTGGCACAGATGGGAGCCAACGACATCAACATCGACGACTTCGCACTGGCCATCAAGGACGTCATCGCCGGCAATGAGCTGAAAGTGTCTAACCGCGAGGCACAGACAATCGTACAGAGCTATTTTGCCGAACAAGAAAAGAAACTTCAGGCTGAGCGCGCCGAAAACGGCAAGGCCGCACGCGAAGCCGGTGAGAAATATCTGGCCGAGAACGCCAAGAAAGACGGCGTCGTCACACTGGCCAGCGGACTGCAATATCAGGTCATCAAGGAAGGTGAGGGCCGCCAGCCCAAAGCCACCGACAGCGTGAAGTGCCACTATGAGGGATTCCTCGTTGACGGCACGCTCTTCGACAGCAGCATACAGCGCGGCGAACCCGCCGTCTTCGGACTCCAGCAGGTCATCGCCGGATGGACCGAAGGTCTGCAGCTCATGAAGGAAGGCGCAAAATACCGCTTCTTCATCCCCTACATGCTCGGCTACGGAGAGTCCGGCGCAGGCCAGTCCATACCGCCATACTCAGCCCTGATATTCGATGTGGAGCTGATAAAGGTGATGTAATCTTTAAAATGAAGAATGAAGAGTGAAGAATGAAAAATTGGCTGCGCCGTTCTGTCCATCAGACGGTGTTGCAGAACTCTGCAGATTGTAGGGACGTACCTCTGGAACGTTAATTCAATCGGTCGATATTCAACAAACACCGCAAAACGATGTCCCTACCGGTTGGATAGATTATCCGCGAAAGCATCAATGGACGAAAGCATTTCTCACTCCTCACTCCACGCTCCTCTCTCCCCGAAAAAAGAACAATAAAAACAACATAAAGCAATGAAGAAACTTACAGTAGTAGCCGCTATGGCTATCGCTGCCGCAACAATCACATCGTGCGGCAACTCTACACCCAAAGCAAGCCTCAAGAACGACATAGACACTCTGAGCTATGCTTTCGGTATGTCACAGACTGACGGTCTGAAGGACTATCTCATGCGTCAGGGCGTTGACACGGCATACGTCAACGAGTTCGTCAAGGGACTCAACGAAGGCGCAAACGCAGGTGAGAACAAGAAGAAGGCTGCCTACTATGCCGGTATTCAGGTCGGTCAGATGATCAGCACACAGTGGGTCAAGGGCCTCAACTACCAGCTCTTCGGCAATGACTCGACACAGACCGTTTCGCTCCAGAACATCATGGCCGGATTCGTCAGCGGAACAACCGGCAAGAAAGGTCTCATGACAATGGACCAGGCACAGATGCTCTTCCAGACAAAGCAGCAGCAGGTGAAGGCCAAGGCAATGGAGGCTCAGTATGGCGAGAACAAGAAGGCCGGCGAGAAGTTCCTCGCCGAGAACGCCAAGAAGGAAGGCGTGAAGACACTGGAGAGCGGCGTACAGTATAAGGTCATCAAGGAAGGAACCGGCGCAATCCCCGCCGACACCTCAATGGTGAAGGTACGCTACGAAGGACGCACCATCGACGGCAAGGTCTTCGACAGCTCTGACAAGCACGGAAAGGACCCCGTAGCCTTCCGCGCCAACCAGGTCATCAAGGGATGGACCGACGCCCTCGTTCACATGCCAGCAGGCTCCGTATGGGAAGTATATATCCCGCAGGAACTCGCTTACGGCGAGCGCGAGCAGAGAGACTTCAAGCCCTTCTCCGCACTCATCTTCAAAATCGAACTGGTCTCTGTCAACGAGAAGTAATCCGTCATGAAGAAGATACTCACACTTGCACTCGCCCTCATGGCGAGTGCAACGTTTAACGTTGCCACGGCCGCCAAGAAGAGCAAGAAGAACGCGGCCAAGACCGTCGCTGTCCAGCCGGTGAAGCTCACCACCGGCTCCGACACGCTGAGCTATGCGGCAGGAATGGCCCTCACCGAAGGACTGCTCGACTATCTCCGCCAGTCTCAGGGCGTAGACTCGACCACCATCGCTGACTTCATACGCGGCTTCGAGGATATGATTGCCGCCGGTGAAGACCCGAAGATGAAGGCCTATGCCGCCGGTCTCGACATAGCCTCACGCCTCAAGGGACAGATGCTCACCGGCATGAAAGGCGAGTTCGAGAACACGCCCGACTCCGTGATTGACGCCCTCGTCTTCCGCGGATTCACCGACGCGCTCAAGCTGGACACCACGACATTCACCCAGAAGAAGGCATCGGAGATATTCCGTACAAGACGCGAGGCCGACAAGAAGGCCAAGGAGGAGAAGCTCTACGGCGAAACCCGCCGTGCCGGCGAACGCTTCCTGGCCGAGAACACCAAGAAAGACAGCGTCGTGACGCTGCCCAGCGGACTCCAGTATAAGGTGCTCGTGGCCGGAAACGGTGAAGTGCCCAAGCGCACGGACAAGGTGCTCGTCAACTACGAGGGCCGTCTCGTCGACGGAAGCGTCTTCGACAGCTCCGCCAAGCACGGCGACAAACCGGCTTCTTTCCGCGCCGACCAGGTCATCAAGGGATGGACCGAAGCTCTCACCATCATGCCCGTCGGCAGCAAGTGGCAGCTCTTCATTCCCTACCAGCTGGCCTACGGCGAGCGTAACGCCGGACAGATCAAACCCTTCTCAGCACTTATCTTCGACGTAGAGCTGGTCGGAATCGACAGGCCGCAGGCCGAAAAACCGGCCGCCAGCGACGAAAAGGCTACGCCGGCAAAGGCAGCGAAGAAGGTCGCAAAGAAGATTGCAAATAAGAAATAACGAAACATATAAATTAAAGCAAGGTTGTCCTGTGAAGGACGCGCCAAGCTATTCATTAAAGGTTTTGAGCTGGACAGCGGTCCAGCTTTTTTTTGTTTAATGCCAAAACGCGCTTTGTCTAAATCCTTGCGCTTTCGCGTCCTTGTGTTGAAATAAAACAAAGTCCTCCGCTTCTTTGCGCTGAAATTATGCCGGAAACATCATCTTTTCGCTGCGCCGATGGCCTTATCTCACGGATTTTGCCTAAATTTGCAGCACGAAGAATATAAACGTTTATAATATATGGCTTTAAAATGTGGTATCGTAGGCTTGCCCAACGTCGGCAAATCTACGCTTTTCAACTGTCTGTCCAGCGCAAAGGCGCAGGCAGCCAACTTCCCTTTCTGCACCATTGAACCCAACGTCGGCGTCATCACCGTGCCCGACGAGCGCCTCACCCGCCTTGCCGAAATCGTCCACCCGGGACGCATCGTGCCCGCAACATGTGAGATTGTCGACATCGCCGGACTTGTCAAAGGCGCTTCAAAGGGCGAGGGACTGGGCAACAAGTTCCTCGGAAACATACGCGAGACGGACGCCATCATACACGTGCTGCGCTGCTTCGACGACGACAACATCACCCACGTGGACGGCAGCATCGACCCCGTGCGCGACAAGGAGATAATCGACACAGAGCTGCAACTGAAAGACCTTGAGACAATCGAGGCACGGCTGCAGAAGCAGTCAAAAGTCGCCGCCGTCGGAGGAAACAAGGACGCCAAGATTGAAGTGGCCGTGCTGGAGGCCTACAAGGCCGCACTGGAACAGGGAAAGAACGCCCGCACCGTTGAATTTGACAGCAAGGACGAGCAGGACGCCGCCCGCAACCTCTTCCTGCTGACCTCAAAGCCGGTGCTCTATGTCTGCAACGTCGACGAGGCGTCGGCCAAGACAGGCAACGACTACAGCCGCCGCATAGAGGAACTGGCCCGCGAGGAGAACGCCGAGGCCATGATAATAGCCGCCCGCACTGAGGAAGACATCGCCTCGCTGGAGACGTACGAGGACAAGCAGATGTTCCTCGAAGAGCTCGGACTGGAGGAAAGCGGCGTCAACCGGCTCATCAAGAAGGCCTATTCGCTGCTCAATCTGGAGACCTTCATCACCGCCGGAGAGATGGAAGTGAAGGCCTGGACTTACCGCAAGGGCTGGAAAGCACCCCAGTGTGCCGGCGTCATCCACACAGATTTTGAGAAAGGATTCATCCGCGCCGAGGTCATAAAGTATGACGACTATATCGCTCTCGGCTCCGAAGCAGCCGTGCGCGACGCCGGAAAGCTCGGCATCGAAGGCAAGGAATACGTCGTTCAGGACGGCGACATCATGCACTTCAGGTTCAACGTGTAACTTAGTTTTTTATGAGTTGCGTTAGGAATTGATGAGTTAAAGGGGGTTCCCGTTCCCAGCGGCCGCTGGGAAC
>USFX01000193.1 GCA_900553965.1 uncultured Prevotella sp. | reverse complement strand
AGCCGCCTGTCCGTCAGTCCCTTTACGGGCTTTTGGCGCGATTGGGCGTGTTTTTTCTAATAAAAACTTAAAATCTTTGCCCATGTCGGGGATATTCCGTAATTTAGTAAGCGAAATAAAAACTTTGTTGATTATGGATATGAACAACGCCAATTATTGTGTGATACTGGCGGGAGGACGCGGGCGTCGCCTGTGGCCCTACAGCCGTAAGAACGAACCCAAACAGTTTCTTGATTTCTTCGGTTGCGGCCGCACACTGCTGCAGTCGACTTTTGACCGCTTTGCGCGCATCATGCCGAAGGAAAATATATATGTATGTACGAACGCCGAGTTTGCCGGAACGGTGGCCGAGCAGCTGCCGGACCTTCCCGCAGCCCACATCATCGCCGAGCCGGTGAGCCGCAACACGGCCCCCAGCGTAGCCCTGGCCGACGTCCTTATCTATAAGCGCGACGCCGACGCACGGGTCATCATCACCCCTTCCGACATGCTGGTGATGAACGACGAGGCCTTCGCCTCCAACGTTCTTCAGGGACTTGACTTCGTGGCCGAAAGCGATATGCTGCTCACCATGGGCGTCAAACCGACACGACCGGAACCGGGCTACGGATACATTCAGGCCGGCGAGCCCACCGGTGCGGCCGGAGTATATAAGGTCCAGTCGTTCACGGAGAAGCCGGAACGTGACTTTGCGCGCATGTTCATGGAAAGCGGAGAGTTCTATTGGAACACCGGTCTTTTCCTTTCCAACGTCCGCTACCTCGGCCAGAGCCTCAGCAAGCTGTTCCCCGAGCAGATGGACCAGTTCATCGCCACCACTCCCGGCGGCACGCTGAGGGACAGCCACGACTATCTGGAGAAACAGTTTTCGTCCTTCCCCAATCTTTCCATCGACTACGGAATATTGGAGCGCTGCGAGAATGTGTGTGTGATGATATGTGATTTCGGATGGGCCGACATCGGAACGTGGCACTCCGTCTATGAGTGCATACGGCGGAGCGACGGCGAAAACGTCGTCATCGACTCCGATGTAATCCTCGATGACTGCCGCAACAACGTCATAAAGCTCGACAAGGGCAAGCTGGCCGTCATCAACGGGCTTGACGGTTATATCGTGGCTGAGAAAGACAACGTGCTTTTCATCTGCAAGAAAGGCGACTCATCGGCCCTTGTCCGCAAGTATGTCAACGAGACACAGATAAGATACGGGGAAGACTTTGTATAAATGAAGAATGCAGAGTGAGGAATAAAGAATTCGCTGCCGCCGTTCTTTTTCCATGGTAATTTCAAGAAAAAGGAACGGCGGCAGCGAATTCTTTATTCCTCACTCAGCATTCTTCATTTCCTTTCGGATGCTTTCCGCTATTTCCTTAAACTCTTCGTCGCTCAGCTTCAGCTTCGGATTTGAGAAGAGCATATCCTTTTCCGAGTTCATCGGAACGAGGTGGATGTGAGCGTGGGGAACCTCCAAGCCGAGCACAGCCATGCCGACCTTAATGCAGGGGAAAGCCCGTTTGATGGCAGCGGCAACCTTCTTGGCGAACACAGTCATTTCGGCCAGTTCCTCGTCGGTCAGGTCGAAGATATAGTCGACCTCTCTCCGCGGAATGACCAGCGTGTGGCCTTTGACCAGCGGATTGATGTCGAGGAAAGCATAGAACTTCTCGTTCTCCGCACATTTATAGCTCGGAATATCTCCGGCGGCAATCTTTGCAAATATACCCATGGTGTTTTTAGTTTTGAATTACGAGTTTTGAATTGTGATTTGTCGGTCTGCGGCCGATGACGGGCTGTTCAATTAAGAATTACCGTCGGGCTTCCGTGACTTCGATTCCATATTCCGGAAGAACGTTCAGACTTCCTTATATATATTATATAATGTGTCCGGAAGCGCGGCTGGCGGTTTCTGATGCACATTCAGACACGTCATCGTTTCGTCGTATCAATGCCATAGCCTCCTCATCTCCGTGCCGTCAGCCGTTTTCGGCCGTCCCGCCGTCCTGCCAATCCGTCAGGAGATGGAGATGTTGTCGATGCGCAGCTTTATCTTTCCGCGCGGGATGGTTATCTCAACCTCGTCTCCGACCTTCTTTCCCAGCAGTCCCTGAGCAATCGGGGTCTTGATGGAAATCTTTCCGGCGCGCAGGTCAGCCTCGTTCTCGCTGACGATGGTATAGGCCATTTTGGCCTTTGTCGTCAGATTGGTCATGTCCACCTTGCACAGAATCTGCACCGAGTCAGTGCTCAACCGTGAGGTATCAATGATCTTTGCATCCTGAATTGCCAACTTCATCTGATTGATTTTATCTTCGAGATGCGCCTGTGCCTCCTTGGCGGCGTCATATTCAGAATTCTCACTCAGGTCACCCTTATCACGAGCCTCAGCAATAGCGGCTGATGCCTTCGGGCGCTCGACGCTTTCGAGGCGTCTCAACTCGGCCACCAACTTGTCGTAGCCTTCTTGTGACATGTAAGCCATAAACTTTCTTCTTTAGTTTGTTTAAATATACGTTTTTCTTCAAGGTATCAAAAAAAGAAAGAATTCCGACACCTGTCTCATGTCGGAATCCTCATCCTTTATATGTTCCTGATTTCTTGGGCAAAGATAGACATTATTTCCGAATGTGCCAAATCCGAAAGCGTTAATTTTTCCTTTTTCGGTGATTTAGACCATCTTCCGATGGATTTACGACACTGAAACGTAACGGTTTGAACACGATTCGCGTTGATTTACATCAAGAAAGTGTCACGACTACACTATTATCGTTAAGTCTTTATTGCACTATTAAATAATTATTGTATCTTTGCAACGTGTTTTTCATAGTATTAGATTTAAGGTTAACAAAGGTTGGGACTCAGCGGAGTCCCTTTTTTTGTGCCCTTAATCCATGCCGGCCGCGTCACGGCGCCGGTTTCAGGAGAAACAGACTTCGGTCACCTTCCAGCCCTGTCTGTCTTTAAAACAAAAGCGGTTTCTGCCCACAGCTCTTTCATTTTACATACAGTTTTAATGTTACACGGCTCACGTAACAGTGTTACACGGGCCGCGTAACATCGTTACAAGAGCCGTGTAACACCGTTACGTGGGCCGTGTAACAGAATCATCAGTTATTCAGTACACTACAATCGACTGTATGTCGTCTTCTATCGGCTAAGCGAAACAGCCTTGACCTCTGTCCTGCGGCAAGCCCACGAAAACCCGTCTCACCTTATTTTATCATACCCATAGACGGCCGTCGGGCCCAGTTCCTCCTCTATTCTCATCAGCCTGTTATATTTCGCGGTACGGTCCGTGCGGCTCAGCGAGCCCGTCTTGATCTGTCCTGCGCCTGTCGCCACGGCGATGTCGGCGATGGTCGTGTCCTCCGTTTCGCCCGAGCGGTGACTCGTGACCGTCGTATAGCCGTGACGGTGGGCCATTTCAATGGCGTCAAGTGTCTCGCTCAGCGTACCGATCTGATTCACTTTGATCAGTATTGAGTTGGCGGCGCCCATCGCGATGCCCTTTCTCAGGAAGTCGACATTGGTCACGAACAGGTCGTCACCCACCAGCTGACAGCGACTGCCGATGGCCCGGGTCAGCGCCACCCAGCTCTCCCAGTCGTTCTCTCCGAGCGGATCCTCAATGGAGTCGATGGGGAAACGCTCCGTCAGTTCCGTCAGATAGGCTATATGCCGCTCCGCCGTCATCCGATGGCCCTTAGGGTCTTTCTTCCGTCCGTCCTTCAGGTGACTATAATCGTAGACCCAAAGTCCGTCGTCGTTGACGGCAAACTCGCTCGCCGCGCAGTCGATGGCAATCGTCACATCCCGTCCCGGAGCATATCCGGCGGCGGTGATGGCCGTGCAGATGCTCTCCAGAGCGTCCTCCACACCGCTGAGAGCAGGGGCAAATCCGCCCTCGTCCCCCACGGCAACCGACAGCCCGCGGCGTCTCAGCTGCTTCTCCAGAGCATGAAACACCTCGGCTCCCATGCGCACGGCCTCACGCACCGAAGCCGCACCGACCGGCCGTATCATGAACTCCTGGAAGGCAATCGGTGAGTCAGAATGGGCCCCGCCGTTGATGATATTCATCATCGGCACAGGCATAACCCTGACATCAGGGCCTCCGAGATAGCGGTATAGCGGCTGTCCGAGCTCCGCGGCCGCAGCATGGGCCACGGCCAGCGAGACGCTGAGTATGGCGTTGGCGCCCAGTCGGCTCTTCCCCGGCGTACCGTCAAGCTGCAGCATGGCCGCGTCTACGGCCCGCTGGTCTGTCGCCATCATGCCCACGACGGCCGGACAGATGACCGTGTTCACGTTCTCCACTGCGCGGAGCACACCCTTTCCGCCATACCGCGCGGCGTCGCCGTCACGCAGTTCAAGTGCCTCATGTTCCCCCGTGGACGCTCCGGACGGCACTGATGCGCGTCCCGTTGTCCCCGACTCCAGTGTCACCTCCGCCTCGACCGTTGGATTGCCCCGCGAGTCGAGAATCTCTCTTGCCTTTACGTTTTCGATTTTCATGTTATCCCGAATGTTTATTAGTTGATAATAATGTTGTTGTCACGACGTTGAGACAACGGCGATGTATGCCCGCGGCGCCTCATCTCCGGGACAAAGATATGAAGATTATCCGCAAACGCCACTCCCGCCGGCCGATATTTAGCATGGTTTACGGGGTTTTAAGGATAACTTAAAAAATAAAGATAAAGGGATATAAAAGAAGATAAAAGGAGACAGAAGGAGATAAAAGACAATAGTTATATACCTCCCAACATTTGGATTCTTATTGAGAAAACCAAATACCAAAGGACATATAGCTATTGTCTTTTATCTCCTTTTATCTCCTTTTATCTCCTTTTATCTCCTTTTATCTCCTTTT
>USFX01000192.1 GCA_900553965.1 uncultured Prevotella sp. | reverse complement strand
TTGGTCTGCGGCGGGGCTGCTTTCGTCGTGCAACGGCGGCCTTGTTGCAATGCAATGGGGGCCTTACGGCAACCTCGGGAGGCCCTTGCTGCAAGGCAGTAGCCGCGCCGCTGAAAAGCAATTGAAATGGAGCTGTCCGTAAACGGTTATGGATGAGCGTGTTATGAAATATGTAAATAAACCGTCACGGAAACCCCTAAAATTTGATACGCGCGTGCTTGCGATATTTGCGCCCACGGCCGATATTTTTTGAAAAATTGGCCTTCCCGGAGGCCTTAAATTCAGAAAAAGACTGACGAAGTGGGGTCTGGACGTATGGCCGCATTGTTGTGGGACACGGACGGATAGGCCGTTAAATGGCGTGAATGGTCGCTTATGGTAAGAATATATGTCGAATAGTGGTGAAAAGTTTCGTTATTCCCCTGATTTTCATTATCTTTGCATACGTGTGCGGCTGGTCATGCGCGTCATGCTGGATATCGGCAGTGGCATGGCGGTAGCATATACTCGAAAACGGATATATTAAAAAAGACCATTAAACTATTATGACATTCAGACAGAAGCTACCTCTGGTGCTCCTCATGGCGTCCGTGTGTGTTCCCGCCGCGGCCCGGAAAAAGGTGAGGCAGGAGGTCCGGAAAGTTCCGCCACAGGCCGGACTCTTCATCTATTGTCCCGGTGACAAGCAGGGACTCCACGTTGCCGTGCAGGGCGCCGACAGTACGTTCACGGACTTGGGACAGCTCTTCAGCTCCGACTATTCCCGCTGGGGCTCGGAGAAGCGTATGTACGCTCCGTTCATCTGCCGGTTGGCTGAGGGCGGCTATGCGTCGGTGTTTCAGGTGAACGACAACGCGCCATGCTTCGCCGTGGCGTGGTCGGCCGACCTCATCACGTGGCGTCCGCAGGACTATCCGCGCATGTCGGTCAACGGATGTCTGGCCCCGGTGATACGCAGTGACGGTGACGGCCGTTACACGGTGCTCTTCCGCACGAAGGACGGGCATGTCCGCAAGACGACTACTGACGCCACCTTCCGCCATTTCACGGCCGACGTTGCTGCCACGCAGGCCGAATATGACGCTGCTGCCGTGAAGCTGGACACCGCGAGGGTGGGCGACAAGTCTTTTGCCGGCTATCTGTGGGGAGTTGAACTGAAACAGGCTGAGGACCTCTCCGGCTATTTTGCCGGACTGGAGGCCGACAACGCCCGTTACGGCGAGAAACTCGCTGACGACGGAGAGCGCTTCCGCGGGCTTGTAGGAAAGGCCCTGAAAGCGTCTCTCACGATTGACGGAAAACGTCAGAAGGACATCAGCGACAAGCTCGTGGGCGTCTTCTTCGAGGACATCAGCTATGCCGCCGACGGCGGACTCTATGCCGAAATGGTTCAGAACCGCGACTTTGAATATACCTCCCGCGACCACAAGGACTGGACGGCCACTACAGCGTGGCGCTCGGCTGGCGGTTTGAAGATAATGACGGACATGCCCCTGAGCAGGAACAATCCCCATTATGCCGTGCTGACGAGCGACACATTATATAATACGGGCTGGGACGGCATGTTCCTCCGCAAGGGTGAGGACTACGATTTCAGCTTCCGCGTGCGCAACATCGGCGGCCGTCCGAAGCGTTTCACGGTGGCTCTTGTCGACGGAGGACGGGTTCTCGCGTCGGCGCGGATAGACACTAAGGGTACGGAAGGGACGTGGAACCGCTATGAGGCGGTGCTGACACCGTCGGCCGATGCCGGAAAGGCTGAGCTGATGATTGTTCCGGAGAAGGCTGACGAGGTGGCCGTCGATATGATCAGCCTCTTCCCGCGCAACACGTTCAACAACCGTAAGAACGGTCTGCGCCGCGATCTGGCACAGGCCATAGCCGACCTCCATCCCAAGTTCGTGCGCTTCCCGGGAGGCTGTATGAGCCACGGTGACGGACTGGATAACATCTATCACTGGAACCATTCCGTCGGACCGCTGGAAGACCGCGTGCCCGACCGCAATATATGGAAGTATCACCAGACCCGCGGACTGGGCTTCTTCGAGTATTTCCAGTTCTGCGAGGACATCCACGCCGAGCCGCTTCCGGTGCTTGCCGCCGGTGTTCCTTGTCAGAATTCGGCTCCTGACAAGGACGGTTACGGCGGTCAGCAGGGTGGCATACCCATGGCCGACATGCCTGCCTACATACAGGAGATTCTCAACATGATAGAGTGGGCCAACGGCGATCCGGCCACGAGCAAGTGGGCAAAGATGCGCGCCGACGCCGGCCATCCGGCTCCGTTCAATCTCAAGTATATCGGTATAGGAAATGAGGACATCATCTCCACGGCGTTTGAAGAGCGTTGTCTCATGATATGCAGTGCCATCAAGGAACGTTATCCCGACATAACAGTGTGCGGCACGGTGGGCCCGTTCCACTATCCGTCGTCCGACTATATCGAGGGATGGAAGTTCGCCAACGACAACCGCGGCGTGCTTGACATGGTTGACGAGCATTATTATGAGAGCGTTGGCTGGTTCCTGAACAATCAGCACTACTATGACAATTACGACCGCAAAGCCCCGAAGGTCTACCTCGGTGAGTATGCCGCGCGTCAGGGAAAGGGTGGACTGGACTGCGCCCTGGCCGAAGCAGCCTATCTGTGCCACATCGAGCGCAATGCCGACGTGGTGGCGATGACCTCTTATGCGCCGATGTTGTCGAAGAACGGGCACAGCAACTGGAGCCCGGACATGATGTATTTCGACAACCGGTCCATCCAGAAGACACCGAGCTATGAGGCCCAGCGTCTTTTCTCGACCTATTCGGGAAACAAGTATGTTGAGTCGCAGCTGACGGTTGACAGCATTGCTGCCAACCGTGTGGCCGTAAGTGTAGTTCGTGACAGCCGTACGGGACAGGCGTTCCTGAAGATTGCTAACGTTCTGCCGGTTGCTCTTGACCTCACAATCGACGCCAAGAGCCTTCCGGTGGCCAACGTCGTGCGTTATGAAGGATTCTCGGGAAAGCCCGGCCAGCGCACGGTTGACGTTGAACGCGGCACGTTCAAGTTGGGCGCTGACAAGAAACTGCGCATCACTCTGCCGCCCTATTCATTTCAGGTGGTGATGCTTTAGAATATTTGTGGAGTGTTTTTCGAGGAGGGTTCTTCGAGGAGGGAGGAATGAGGAGAGAGGAGTGAGAATAGTCTTGTGTATAGATTGATGACAGACGACGCCGTCATGCAACAAGACTAATCTCACTCCTCTCTCCTCATTCCTCCCTCCTCGAAGAACCCTCCTTGAAGAATCCTCAACTTATTATATCTGCCTGTATCCCACGAGGCGCCATGTCCGTTCTCCCGAACCTTTATAATAGACATACGCCTGATACCTGTTCTCGGTCTGATAGAAGCTGCCTTCCGTCGGCGGGATGGCCGTTGTGCCGTCTTCTTTCCTGATGAGATATTGATAGGAGTAGTATCCCTGTTTCTGCATGACGGCCGCGCGGTAGGCGCCGGCCTCCTCGTCATACTCCATTGCGTATGTCCCGGCATTGGCGTCCGTCGTCCAGCGTCCGTCGATGACCATCCGGCCGTCAGCGACGGGAGGCGACAGGAGACAGTAGTGGACGTAGACATACTCGCTGATGATGTCGTTTTCGACGTTGTCGCTGTTGCGGATGTAGAACGAGCCGTTTGCGTCGGTGTCGTAGAGATAGTTCGCCCGCATGCCGGAGGCAAACGGATAGACGTTATAGTCGTTGCCGTCCCAGACAATGCGGTCGATGCCCATCGTCGGATGGCTGACGTCGAGAATCTCATATTTGTGGTATTCGTTGCCGGCGGGGAATATCAGGTCGCGGCAGTGGCGCCATTCCAGCCCGCGGGCGGTGATGATTGAAGGCTTCATTCCGGTCCTGACGTTGTCGTCACGGTCGTTCTGGCTGACCACGACATGAAGCTGTTCGCTGTTGTTGGTGACGCGGAGCGGGCCGAACGACAGTCCCATTGAAATCTGCTGGTGGCTCTTGTTGATGTCGATGTCGGTGTTGGTAGAGCACTCCAGGCTCACGCTCATCAGTGGCTCGACGACCATGAAACGCACTTCGGCGGCTTTCTCTCCCTCTTCATCGTTGATTGTCAGGCGGTAGTTGCCGCTCATCTTCAGACGGCAGCGGTCGTTCGGCAGCTGCATGGAGTAGTGGGTGTAGAGCACGGTGGTGTTGATAGAGTTCTGATAGTCCTCTATCGGGTTGTCGTTGAAGCCGTCGAGATAGTCGCTTTCAAACAGTTCGGTCGACGGAGACCAGTCCGCTTCGCAGTGCTCGACGTGGTAGGTGAAGCGGTGGTACTCGTGGGAAAGCTCGTCGAAAGCCACGTTGAGTATGTCGCCGGAGCCCAATGTCATCACAGGTGGTGACAGCCAGTCACGGTTGACGACAGCCTGCAGTGTCTTTACTTGCGGGCTGTAGACGGTTTGCTGGACTGCATCAGCCCTGCCAATAGCCGCGAACAGGCAAATGATGACGCCTATACACCTTATTATATATGTCTTCTCCATACTGTATATGTCCTCTCCATGATGTCCTATATTTATTTGGGGGCGGTATGCTATGTACATCTGTCTTTTTGTAGCGGTGCCGTGACGGTCACGTCTCATTATATCAACGTTAGTGTAGCAGTGTTTATTGTCTGCCGTTATTGCTTTATTGTCCGTCATATCGGCTTTTATTGTTTTCTGTAACGGTTCATGCTGTCCGCCATAGTGGCTTTATTGACGGCAAAGTGCCAAAAAAAGACCTGCACCCCGAAGGGCACAGGCCTAAATTAATACCATGAAAAACATTTTTTCTATCACACGTCTCACGACGTTTCTTGTTTAGCTTTGTTGCCTTACCTGATTATTTCTTGTTCAGAGCCATGTCGATTTCGACGGCGATAGCCACGGTAGCGCCAACCATCGGGTTGTTACCGATACCGAGGAATCCCATCATTTCTACGTGAGCAGGAA
>USFX01000191.1 GCA_900553965.1 uncultured Prevotella sp. | reverse complement strand
AAGGCTGCGGATCTGAGATGCGTGATAAGTTCCGCATGAACTTCTTCATTGCCTTTCCGGCAGCTGTTCTTTCATCCGGCTGACCTCAATGCGCTTCCAAGCGACAATCTCTTCAAGTACGTCTTTCATGTCAGTGGGAGTTTGGTCTGGTATAATAGAGAGTATAAATTAAGATCCGTTGCGGTCTGTTTCATGTCAGATAGAGTTCAGTTCGACAAACTTCCGGAACGTCTTCAGGGCGCGGCCGCTGTCGATTGACTCGCGGGCGATGGCCACACACTCCTCGATATCCTTCTTGCCGCGCTCCAGAACCTGTATGCCGAAGGCGGCATTGGCCAGCACGATGTTCTTCTGGGCGGGCAGGGCGGTGTTGGCCAGCACGCTGTCGAAGATGCGTGCGGCCTCCTCTTCGGTTGCTCCGGCAACCAGTTCTTCCGGCCGGGCGATGTCGAAACCGAGCTCCTGAGGCTTGAAGATGCGCTCATAGCTGTTGGTTGTGACCTTGAAATCGCCCGTGAGGGATATTTCGTCGTAGCCGTCGATGCTGTTGACGATACCGTAGTCGATGCCGATCTTCTGATAGACGTTGCTGTAAAGGCGCATCTGGTCGAGCGTCGCCACGCCGAGCAGCTGACACTGGGGCTTCGACGGATTGACGATAGGGCCGAGCAGATTGAAGCAGGTGGGGAACTGGAGCGACTTGCGGATGGACCCGACGAACTTCATGGCGCGGGCGAAGAGCTGGGCATGGAGGTAGACGATGCCGCATTCGTTGATGCAACGGTTGAGGCGGTCGACGTCGTCGGTGAACTTCACACCGTGGGACGCTATGACGTTTGACGCTCCGCTAATGCTCGTGGCCGAGTAGTTGCCGTGTTTGGCGACCTTATATCCCGCTCCGGCGATGACGAAACAGGCCGTCGTGGAGATGTTGAACGTGTTCTTGCGGTCGCCGCCCGTGCCGACAACGTCGATGTAGCGGTCGCAGTCCAAGGGCACGGGGACACCGGTTTCGAGTATGCCGTCGCGGAAACCGAGCAGCTCGTCGACCGTGATGCCGCGCATCTGGAGGCCGGTGAGCAGGGCCGTTATCTGCTCGGCGGGATATTGTTCTTTTGTTATTCCGATGAGGATGGCCTTCGTTTCTTCGCGGGTCAGCTCCTCGTGGTTGAGTATCCGGTTGAGAATTTCTTTCATAATGGGAATGGTTATGGGAGTCTTTATGGGAGACTCCGGATGGTTATGGGATTTTATGGGCGGGATGGGGCGTTATGAGAGGGACGGTTTTCGCCGTTCATCCAGTTGCCGACGATGGTGCGTCCCTCCGGCGTGAGCACGCTTTCGGGATGGAACTGTATGCCGTGGATGTCGTAGTCGCGGTGGCGGAGCGCCATTATCTGGCCCTCGTCGCTTTCCGCCGTAATCTCCAGACAGTCGGGGAACGCCTCCTTGCTGACCACCCACGAGTGGTAGCGGCCCATGGTTATGCGCCGCGGCAGTCCGGCGAAGATGGGGTCGAGGCCCGACTGCGTGCCTTCGGTGGCCACACCGTGGAACACGTCGCTGAGGTTTTCGAGCCTTGCGCCGAACACCTCGCCGATGGCCTGATGGCCGAGACAGACGCCGAGCATCGGCTTTCGGCCGGCGTACGTGCGGATTACGTCGAGGAGAAGACCGGCTTCTGACGGTATTCCCGGCCCGGGACTGAGGATAATCTTGTCAAACTGTTCCAGCTCGGAGAGCTCGAAGCGGTCGTTGCGGAGCACGGTGACGTCGGCGCCAAGCTCCTTGACGAGGTGGCTCAGGTTGTATGTGAACGAATCGTAGTTGTCGATGATGACTATTTTCATTTCTTCTTTTCTTTTTTTATGGGAGGTAATGGGAAGCTCTTATGGAAGCCATGGGAAACACTTATGGACATTTATGGAAGGGATGAGGGAATAATTCCCCTACATATCCTCGGCCATCATTATCGCCTTGCGGAGCGCTCCGAGCTTGTTGTTGACCTCCTGAAGCTCATATTCCTCGTCGCTCTTGGCCACGATGCCGCCTCCGGCCTGAAACCACAGTTCGCCGTTGCGGGAGACGAAGGTGCGGATGGTGATGGCCTGATTGAGCGAGCCGTTCAGCCCGATGAATCCGATACAGCCTCCGTAGGCACCGCGGCAGTGGGGCTCGTATTCGCTGATGAGCTGCATGGCCCTCACCTTGGGCGCTCCCGAGAGCGTTCCGGCGGGAAAGGTGTCGATGAACGCCTTCACGGGGTCGGCTGCGGCGTCGAGTTCGCCGCTGACACGGGAGACGAGATGGATGACGTGGGAGTAGTATTGCATGTCCTTATAGAAGTCAACCTTCACGCCGTGGCAGTTGCGGCTCAGGTCGTTGCGCGCCAGGTCGACGAGCATGACGTGCTCGGCGTTCTCCTTCGGGTCGTTGCGCAGGTACTCGGCATTGCGCCGGTCGGTCTCGGCGTCGCCCGTGCGGCGTGTCGTTCCGGCGATGGGGTCGATGTAGGCGCGGCGTCCTTCGATGCGGCAGGGGGTCTCCGGCGACGAGCCGAAGATGCGGAAGCCGCCGAAATCGAAATAGAACAGATACGGCGAGGGATTGATCGAGCGCAGCGCACGGTAGAGTTTGAAGTCGTCGCCCTCGTAGCGCTGGACGAACCGGCGCGAGAGCACAATCTGGAAGACATCGCCCCGCAGACAGTGGCTGATGCCGCGGCGTATGTTGGCCTTGTGCTCCTCGTCCGTCAGCGGCGATGTCGTCTCGCCGACGGGGTGGAAGCCGTAGGACCGGATGTTGTCCTTGTTCATCGCCTTCAGGACATGGTCAATCTCGCCGGCGTCTCCGAGCGTGACGACGGTCAGCCGGTTGTTGAAATGGTCGAACATGATGACGTCGCGGTAGAGGATGTAGAGCATGTCCGGCGCGTCGTTCTTCTCGGCCGTGGCGTCCTTGACACCGATATGCTCGAAGTAGCGCACGGCGTTGAACGACGTATATCCGTAGAGTCCGCAGACGCCGGCGTCGTCGCCCATGACGTCGAAGCGGGCGAGAAAATCGTTGATGGCCATGTCGACACGGTAGCTGTCGCTGACGGCGCGCACCGTGCGGCTTCCGTCGGGATAGCTGCAGACGGCCTCACCGTGGCTGATAGCCACGCTCGCTATGGGGCAGATGCCGATGAACGAATGGCTGTTGTTCGAATCGTGATAGTCGGAACTCTCCATCAGGGCGCTCTGCGGATAGAGGTCGCGCAGACGCATATATGCGCCGACGGGAGTGTAGAGGTCGGCAAGAACGGTGCGCGACGCTGTCTTGTATGTGAATTTAGAACTGTCCATATTCTCCTGCCATTTCTTTGTTAGCCAGATATGTCTCGACGTCCTTGTCGCCGCGTCCGCTCACGGTCAGCACGACCACGTCTTCGGGGCGGAACGTCATCTTCGCGAGGGCGGCCACGACGTGGGCACTCTCAAGGGCGGGGATGATTCCCTCCATGCGTGTCAGCTCGTAGGCGGCGCGCACGGCCTCGTCGTCGTTGATGCTGTAGACCGTAGCCCGGTGCTGCGCCGCCATGTTGGCGTGCATAGGGCCGATGCCCGGATAGTCCAGACCAGCCGAGATGCTCTCAGCCTCCATGATCTGGCCGTCGGGAGTCTGCATGACCAGCGTGCGCGAGCCGTGGAGGATTCCGAGGCGTCCGCGGTGTATCGTGGCCGCCGTGTGGTCGGTGTCGGCGCCCTGTCCTCCTGCCTCGGCGAGAACGATGTTGACGCGCTCGTCGTCGATATAGTGGTAGACCGTTCCGGCGGCATTCGATCCGCCGCCGACGCAGGCCATGAGATAGTCGGGATAGTCGCGGCCGATTTTCTCCGTGAGCTGCGCCTTGATTTCCTCAGAGATGATGCTCTGCAGCCGTGCTACCATGTCGGGATAAGGATGAGGGCCGACCGTCGACCCTATTATATAGAAGGTGTCCTGCGGATGGCAGCACCAGTCGCGTATGGCTTCGTTCGTGGCGTCCTTGAGCGTCATGTTTCCCGTGCGCACCGGTCTCACCTCGGCTCCCAGCATCTTCATCCGCTCCACGTTGGTGTGCTGGCGTTCGACGTCAAGCGCTCCCTGATAGACCACGCATGGCATGTCCATCAGGGCGCAGACCGTGGCCGTGGCCACGCCGTGCTGGCCGGCTCCCGTCTCGGCGATGATGCGGCGCTTGCCCATCTTCTTGGCCAGAAGAATCTGTCCGATGGTGTTGTTGATCTTGTGGGCACCCGTGTGGTTGAGGTCCTCACGCTTCAGGTACAGCCGGCAACCGTATTTCTCGCTCATCCGGCGGGCATAGTACAGCGGCGAGGGACGTCCGACGTAGTCGCGCAGTAGCTGCATGTATTCGCTGCGGAACTCCTCCGACTCCAATATCGGGAGGTAGCTGCGCTTCAGGTTCTCCACCGTTCCGTAGAGAATCTCCGGAATATAGGATCCGCCGTATTCACCGTAGAATCCTCTTTCGTCAACAAGGAATGTCTTTTTCTTTTCCATATCTTTTGTTTTCTTCTTTTGTTCTTTTGTTTGACATTACCGAGCTCATGCCCTTGTCGTTACTTGTTTATTTAAAAAGGCCGTGCCTTTTGCCGGGCTCCCAGTCCCGTTTATTTAAAAAGGCCCGTCGCAGTCTGCGACGAGCCTTTCTTGTTATCTTTCTATTGGAAGTGATACATGGCTGCGTGCCCCGCGACTATTTCAATCCCGAGCTACGCCACCACCATGTATTGTTCATTGAGTTCATACCCTTATTATTATATATTGTTACGTTTACGGCTGCAAATATACGCAATATATTTTAAAAACCAAACTTTTCTGCGCTTTTTTGTAACATTTCAGCGGAAAAACATGTCGAAACGTTACGAACGGTATGTGCTGCGGTTGTGCAGCTGAGGCGCAGACCGGTCTCCGCTGCTGCGTGAAGGAGCTTGTAGAGACGTCACACCGTGGCGTCTCCCTGTCTACGGTGCGGTGGCAGGG
>USFX01000190.1 GCA_900553965.1 uncultured Prevotella sp. | reverse complement strand
TCGAGCACACGGGCAAAGTTACTCGGATCGCCCACGTCCATGGCGTTGGCGATGGTCTGGCGGCTGGGCTTTGGCTCATATTTTCCCGTGCGAAGGTAGTTGAAGAAGATGTCGTTGGCGTTGTTGGCGGCGATGAAGCGGTTTATCGGCAGCCCCATGCGGTGGCCGAAGAGCGCGGCGGTGATGTTGCCGAAGTTGCCGCTGGGCACGCATACCACGAGACGGTCAGCCTTTCCGAGGGCCTTCATGCGGGCGTAGGCGTTGAAATAGTAGAACGCTTGCGGAAGGAAACGGGCCACGTTGATGGAGTTGGCCGAGGTCAGCATGAGGTGGCGGTTGAGCTCCTTGTCCATGAAGGCGCTCTTCACCAGCGCCTGGCAGTCGTCGAAAACGCCGTCAACCTCGATGGCCGTGATGTTGCGGCCGAGCGTTGTGAACTGACATTCCTGTATCGGGCTGACCTTGCCTTTGGGGTAGAGGACGTGGACATGGATGCCGTCGACGCCGAGAAAACCGTTTGCCACGGCCGAGCCGGTGTCTCCGCTGGTTGCCACAAGAACGTGAACCTGCTTATGGTTGCCCTCGCGGCGGATGAAGTATTGCAGCAGACGGGCCATGAAACGGGCGCCGACGTCCTTGAAGGCGAGTGTCGGGCCGTGGAAGAGTTCAAGCGAATAGATGCTGTCGGTGACGCGGGCGACGGGACAGTCGAACTGAAGCGTGTCGCAGACGATGCGGTGAAGCTCTTCCTTCTCGATGTCCTCGCCGAAGAAAGCGTCGGCCACGGTGCAGGCAATTTCCTGAAACGACAGCCGGTCGATGCCGTCGAAGAATTCATTCGGCAGCGGTTTGATATGTTCGGGCATGTACAGTCCGCGGTCTTCGGCCAGTCCTTTGACCACGGCTTTCTGCAAATCGGCCGTCGGGGCATGTTTGTTGGTGCTGTAATATCTCATGATTTTCTGTTTTGTTGTCTTGTGCTTGGCTTTCTGTAGACCACTTGCGGGCTTACAGAAAGCCTTTTTCTTGTTTACTGTAATCTCCTTCCGGAACTTCTATCTGTTGTGTTTCATACCGTTTCCGCGTTCATGAAATCTTCATGAACTCGTGCATGAACTCGCTGAGACGGAGCAGACCGTAGGCTCCCGCGACGCAACTGCGTTCGTCATACTGCGTCACCTGATCGGCCACGATGCCCGGATGCCATATCAGGAACGGCACGGGCTCGCTCACGTGGGTGCGTATCTCGACCGGGGTGGGGTGGTCGGGGAGCACCGCTATGCACACTGGGTCGTCCTTCCACGTGCTCACTTCGTCGTAGATAGGCTTGATGATGCGCCGGTCGAGATAGTCTATCGACTTCAGCTTGAGGTCAAGATCACCGTCATGGCCGGCCTCGTCGCTGGCTTCAACGTGCAGGAAGACGAAGTCGTCGCCACTCCGCAGGGCTTCGATGGCGGCCTCGGCTTTGCCCTCATAGTTTGTGTTGGCAAGTCCGGTGATGCCTTCCACCTCAATCCGGCGCAGTCCGGCGTAGCATCCGATGCCGCGTATCAGGTCGACGGCCGATATGACTGACCCGCTCTTCACTTGCGGATACATCTCGCTGATGGTCTCCATCTTCGGCCGGTAGCCGCCTCCCCATGGCCAGATACTGTTGGCCTTGACCTTCCGTCCGTTGTTGAAAGGATGGGCGGCGAGCAGCTCCTGCGACTTCATTATCAGTCCGTTGAGCAGCCGGGCGGTCTTCTCGGCACTGAGTCTGCCGTCCGGTCCCGCTTTCCTTTCATCCTCGCCGGCCCGCTCGTCGGCCTTTATCAGAAGTCCGTTCCACTCCTCGTTGGGATGGTCGTGCGGTGGTGCGCAGACGATATGCTTGTTTCCGCCGCGTATTATGAGCAGATGGCGGTATTGTATGCCGGTCAGGAACTTCACCCTTTCGTCGCCGAGACGTTCGTCGAGATATCTGATGAGGACGTCACCCTGCTCTGTCGTGAGATGGCCGCCGTGGTGGTTGACGATCTTTCCGTCCTCCAGTGTGATGATATTGCACCGCAGGGCAAGGTCTCCGGGCTTCATCTCATAGCCAATGCTCGCCGCTTCGAGCGGTCCGCGGCCCTCATATACCGTGTCGAGGTCATATCCGAGGATGGCCGTGTTGGCCACTTCGCTGCCCGGCAGATAGCCGTCCGGAATCGTCATCAGGCGTCCCGTGCGTCCTTGGCGGGCCAGCATGTTCATGTATTCCGGCCGCGAATATTCCAGCAGAGTCTTTCCGCCGAGCCGTTCGACGGGGTGGTCGGCCATGCCGTCGCCTAATATGATAATGTGTTTCATGCTAAATATTCGCTATTGACATAATGTTGGCAAACACTCCTGCGGCCGTAACGCCGGCACCGGCACCGTAGCCCTGTATGAGCATGGGGTATTCGCGGTAGCGTTCGGTGGTGAGCAGCACGATATTGTTGGAGCCTTCCAGTCCGTAGAACGGATGGTGCTTTCCGACCGCTTCGAGGCTCACGCTCGTCTTGCCGTGGTCCATCTTGGCCACGAAACGCCAGCGCTGGCCGTTGGCTTCGAGCACCTTGCGCTTCTCTTCGAACCCGGCGTCGAGCGACGGGAGCTTCTTCCAGAACTCATCGAGCGTCCCGCTGAACATCTCCTGCGGTATGAAGAGATGTTTCTCAACGTCGTCCTGCTCCACCTTATATCCCGCCTCGCGGGTCAGGATGACCAGCTTGCGGACGACGTCCTTGCCGCTCAGGTCAATCCGCGGGTCGGGTTCGCTGTATCCCTGCTGCTTGGCGCGGATGACGGTCTCCGAGAACGGAACGTCAGCGGCAATCTCATTGAATATGAAATTGAGCGTGCCGCTGAGCACGGCCTCAATCTTGAGTATCTTGTCTCCCGAGTTACGCAGGTCGTTGATGGTGCCGATGATAGGCAGGCCGGCGCCAACGTTGGTCTCGAAGAGATATTTCACGCCTTTGCGTAGCGCCGTCTCCTTCAGCCGCAGATACCTCTCATAGTCGCCCGAGGCCGCCACCTTGTTGGCCGCGACGACCGAGATGTTGTGTTCGAGGAACTCCTGATACAGCTCCGACACCTCAGCGCTGGCCGTGCAGTCGACGAATACGCTGTTGAAGATGTTCATTCCGATGACCTCGTCGCGCATCCTCGCCGTACAGCTGTCCTCAGCTTGTCCCAATAGTTCCTTGTAGTTGTCGAGCTGTATGCCCTCGCGGCAGAACACGGCCTTGTGGCTGCTGGCTATGCCGACGACGTTGAGCTTCAGCCGACGCGTCTCCATCAGCTCCTTCTGCTGCGAGCGGATCTGTTCGATGAGGTTTCCGCCGACCGTGCCCGTACCGCAGATGAAGAGGTTGAGCACCTTATATTCGCTGAGGAAGAACGAGTCGTGAAGAACGTTGAGCGACTTGCGCAGGAAGCGGGAGTGGACGACAAACGAGATGTTGGTCTCCGACGCGCCCTGAGCACAGGCAATCACGCTGATGCCCGAGCGGCCGAGTGTCCCGAAGAGCTTGCCGGCGATGCCGGGGGTGTGCTTCATGTTCTCGCCGACAATGGCTATTGTCGCCAGTCCGCTCTCGGCGTGCATGGGGAACATGGCGCCGGTCTCAATCTCCTTCGCAAACTCGCCGTTGAGCACGTCGACAGCCATCCGTGCGTCTTCGTCGCGAACACCGATGGAGGTCGAGTTCTCAGACGAGGCCTGAGAGACCATGAACACGGAGATGCCGTTGTTGGCAAGGGCGGTGAAGATGCGGCGGTTCACACCGATGACGCCCACCATCGACAGACCTGTCACGGTGATGAGTGTCGTGCCTCCGATGCTCGATATGCCCTTGATGGGCTTGCGGTCGTTGTCAATCTTGTCCTTTATGACCGTTCCGGGGTCTTCGGGGTTGAACGTGTTCTTCACCCGGATGGGTATGTTCTTGACGCAAACGGGATAGATTGTCGGCGGATATATCACCTTCGCGCCGAAGTTGCACAGCTCCATCGCCTCGACATAGCTCAGTTCGCTGATGGTGTAGGCCGACGGAATGACCCTCGGGTCGGCCGTCATGAATCCGTTGACGTCGGTCCATATCTCCAGGACCTCGGCGTCAAGTGCCGCCGCTATTATCGAAGCGGTATAGTCACTGCCGCCGCGGCCCAGATTTGTTGTCTCGCCGGAGTCGCGGTCGCTGCTGATGAAGCCCGGAACGAGTGAGACGCGGGGCCGTTCGCCGAAGGTCTTTCTGACCAGTGCGGCCGTCAGCTCGCTGTCTAGGATGTGCTTGCCGTGCTTGAAGACGGTCTTTATGAACGTGCGCGAGTCATACCACCGCGCACCTTTTATCAATGTTGCCGCAATATTGCTGCTCAGCCGCTCACCATAGCTGACGATGGCGGCGAGCGTCTTGGGGCTGAGATCCTTGATGAGGAAGACGCCGTGGTAAATCGAACAGAGTTCGTCCAACAGTCCGTCAGTCTTCGCCGTCAGTGCGGCGCGGCTTTCGCTGTCGGTGATGATGGCGTCGATCATGTCATGATGGCGTTTCGCGATGGCGTCAAACTCGGACTTATACCGCTTGTCGCCGTTCATGGCAAGTTTTGATGTCGCAATCAGCTTGTCGGTGATGCCTCCGAGCGCGCTTACGACGACGATGGTCTCCTGCGTCTGGCTCTCGACAATCTCCTTCAGGCTGAGGATGCTTTCTACGGAACCTACGGATGTTCCGCCAAATTTTAATACTTTCATAATGTTGTTGGTTGTTATATATTTATGCCCCTTGACGAATGGGGATTTGCTTTTTTTCTTCCGTTTTGATAAATCAACCGCAAAATTAGTGATATTTATCGTCACGACCAACGCTTTCTGCGTGTAAATTGAAAATAAATCGCCGAAAATACTTATAATATGCTATGTTTCCGCCCCTCCGGTCTTCATGTTGTCAGTCTTGGTGCTGAACATGAACTGTTAAAAACTCGGAAGTATTCGGACAAAAGCCTTCAAATCCTTGAAGAATTCAGAAATTAAAATCATTTGGCCGCAAATTCGCGAGTTTTGC
>USFX01000189.1 GCA_900553965.1 uncultured Prevotella sp. | reverse complement strand
CAACAAGATACCGGTGAAAGGCAAGAAGACGGTGTGCATCGTCAGCGGCGGAAACATCGACGTGACCATACTCAACCGCGTCATCAAGCGAGGTCTGACAAAGAGCGGACGCTACTGCACCATCAACATCGAACTGGATGACCGTCCCGGAACGCTTGTCGAAGTGGCCTCGGTGATAGCCCGCTGCGGCGGAAACATCACCAGCGTACATCACAACCGTCACGGCGACAGCGAAAAAATCAACGCCTGTATCCTGCGCATCGTCTGCGAGACGCGCAACGCAGAGCACATCGCAGAGATAAACAAGGCGCTCAGAGAGAGCGGATTTAAACTCCTGACAACGGACAAATAACGGAACGCAAAATCCTAAAGAACATTCATCAAACTAATAGAACAACAACGATTATGAAAGCATTACACACAGACAAGGCTCCCGCGGCCATCGGACCGTACAGCCAGGCAATAGAAGTCAACGGAATGGTCTTCGCCTCCGGCCAGATACCGCTCGATCCCGCAACAGGCAACGTCGTTGAAGGCGGCATCAAGGAGCAGACCCGTCAGGCCCTGACCAACGCCAAAGCCATCATGGAGTCAGCCGGACTCTCGCTGGCCAACGTCGTCAAGACGACCGTCTTCATGGCTGACATGGCCGACTTCGCAGCTATGAACGAGGTCTACGCCACCTTCTTCACCGAACCCTACCCCGCCCGCTCCGCCGTAGCCGTCAAGGCGCTGCCCAAAGGCGTGCTCGTGGAGGTGGAGTGCATCGCTGCGAGATAAAGTACCCCCAATGACTATTAAAATAAAAGGATGCAAAGAGACCATGAATGCTCTTTGCGTCCTTTTTATATATTATCGGATATTTCTATGATGTACTAAATAACTTGCTTGTTGACACTTTAATCTAAAAAGCGAAGCTGCCAATAAACCATATTATCCGTTATTTTTCATTATCTCCCGCAGCACGTCCACGCCCTCGCCGACTGTCCGGACGTTGGAGATGACGATGGAGCGTTTGCCATTATGCTCGCGCAGATTGCAGCGGCGGGGATGTGAGGCGATGTAGCTGAGGATGCTGTCGAAGGCGGAGCTGCGGTAATAGGGGCTGTTGGGGTTGCTGACGAAGAAGAGCGTCATGCGGTGCTGCTTCAGCATTATCTTCTCGCAACCGAGGCTTTTGCCCATGCGGCGCAACGGAACGACGCGCATCAGCTCCTCGCCAACGGCGGGGATAGTACCGAAACGGTCGCGGAGGCGAAGACGATACTGCTCCACTTCAGCGTCTTCGGTCAGGTTGTCCAGCTCGCGGTAGAGCAGCATGCGTTCGCTGTCGTTAGGGATGTATGCCGGCGGGAAATACATCTCGATGTCGCTCTCAAGCGCGCAGTCGTCGACGAAGTCGGATGCGGCCATCTCCTGCGCGGCCGTCTCGTCTGCATAAAGGTCGGAGAACTCGTCGTTCTTCAGCTCGGCCACGGCCTGATTAAGGATTTTCTGATAGGTTTCATATCCAAGGTCGGCGATGAAACCACTCTGCTCGGCACCCAACAGGTTGCCCGCACCACGGATGTCAAGGTCCTGCATGGCAATGTTGATGCCACTGCCCAGCTCCGAGAAGTTTTCGAGAGCCTCCAGACGGCGGCGCGACTCCTGCGGCAGTGCCGACAGCGGAGGGGCGAGCAGATAGCAGAAAGCCTTGCGGTTGCCACGTCCCACGCGGCCGCGCATCTGATGGAGGTCGCTCAGTCCGAAGTTGTTGGCGCCGTTGATGATGATAGTGTTGGCGTTGGGAATGTCAATGCCACTCTCGACGATGGTTGTCGATACGAGCACGTCGTAGTCGTAGTTGGCGAAGTCGAGGATGATATGCTCCAGCTCCTCCGGCTTCATCTGTCCGTGACCGATGGCGATGCGTGCGTCGGGGATATACTTGTGTATCATGTCGGCGATGCGCTGCAGCTCGTTGATGCGGTTGTTGACGATGTAGACCTGGCCGTTGCGGCTCATCTCGAAGTTCACGGCATCGGCAATTATCTCGGGGTTGAACGTGTGAATCTCCGTCTGTATGGGATAGCGGTTGGGGGGCGGCGTCTGTATCGTGCTCAGGTCGCGGGCGCCGACGAGCGAGAACTGGAGCGTGCGTGGGATGGGCGTGGCCGACATCGTGAGCGTGTCGACGTTGACCTTCATCTGGCGCAGCTTCTCCTTTACGGCCACGCCGAACTTCTGCTCCTCGTCGATGATGAGCAGACCGAGATCATGGAACTTCACCGACTTGCCTATCAGCTTGTGCGTGCCAATGAGTATGTCTATCTTTCCGTCCTCGAGGTCTTTGAGCAGTTCCTTGGTCTGCTTGGCCGAGCGGGCGCGCGTGAGGTAGTCGACACGCACGGGGAAGTCTTTCAGCCGCTTGCTGAACGTCTGATAGTGCTGATAGGCGAGCACCGTGGTGGGCACAAGCACGGCCACCTGCTTTGAGTCGCACGCCGCCTTGAACGCCGCACGTACAGCCACTTCGGTCTTGCCGAAACCCACATCACCGCAGACCAGGCGGTCCATCGGCCGGCGCCGCTCCATGTCGGCCTTGACGTCGTTGGTGGCCTTCAGCTGGTCGGGCGTGTCCTCATAAAGGAAGCTCGCCTCAAGTTCGTGCTGCATGAAACTGTCGGGACTGAAGGCGAAGCCCTGTTCCTGTCGACGCTGGGCGTAGAGCTTGATAAGGTCGCGGGCGATGTCCTTCAGTTTCTTCTTCGTGCGTTCCTTCAGCCGCTCCCATTGGCCCGTGCCGAGATGGCTCAGACGCGGCGGTTCGCCGTTGTCCTGCGCCTTATACTTCGACACCTTATACAGCGAGTGTATCGACACGTAGATGGAGTCGCCGTTCTGATACTGTATCTTGATCATCTCCTGATAGCCGCCGTCAGCCTGCGGCATGCGCACAAGTCCGCCGAAGCGTCCGATGCCGTGGTCGACATGGACGACATAGTCGCCCGGCTCGAACTGACGGATCTCTTTCAGCGTGAGCGACATCTTGCCGCTGCGTGCGCGGTCGGACTTCAGGTTGTATTTATGGAAACGGTCGAATATCTGATGGTCGGTGAAGAAGCAGACGCGCATGTCGTTGTCGACGAACCCCTCGTGAAGGGTCTTGTCTACAGGAGTGAAGACTTTCAAGTCAGAGTGAAGAGTGAAGAGTGAAGAGGTATGATTACCTTTGTTGCATGACGTTTGTTCCTGAGAGTAATCATACCTCTGTCCTCTACACTCTTCACTCTGATTTGATAATATTTCCTTCAACCGTTCGTTCTGCTTCCGGCTGTCAGCAAGAATGAAAATATTGTAGCCACGCAGCTGGTAGTCTTCGAGCGACTGACGGAGCATGTCGAAGTTCTTATGAAAGAGCGGTTGGGGCGACACGTTAAACCGGATGACAGCGTCGGCCATGCGGAACGGGCGGTGACCGATTTCGACGATGCGGAACGGAGATATTTCGTCAGCAAAACGTCCGGCGGTGATGAGCTGAACCTCCCTACGCATCTGCTGCATGATGGCATGTTGTTCGATTTCGGTAGCCCCTTCCATGCGCTCAACGACAGCCTGTTGGGAGAAACCGTCTTCGTATGTCCGGCCAATGGCATCACATATGTCGGCGCCGTCTTTCATTACGACAACAGTATTGGCACTGAGGAAAGAGAACAGCGACACGCGGTCCTCGGTTATTCCAGCCAGTTCGGGCACAATCTGCACCGCCGTACGACGTTCGCGTGACAACTGGGTGTTCACCTCAAAGGTACGTATGGAATCGATGTCATTGCCAAAGAAGTCTATTCGGAACGGATATTCGCAGCTATAGGAATAAACATCGAGAATGCTGCCGCGCAAGGCAAACTGCCCCGGCTCATAGACGTATTCCACTTCACGGAAGCCGAACTCGCGCAGTGTCTTCATAACGTCCGTGACGTTGACCGTCTGGTCCACGACCAACTCCAACGTGCGGCTATCCAGACGACGGCGGGAAACGACGAGCTCGGCAACGGCCTCGGGGTAGGAAACAATATATAATGAAGAACCTTCTTCATTCTTCGTAAGCACCTCCGTCCTCAATATCTCGCTGGCCGCGTCACGCTGGCCGTACTTCACCGCACGACGGTAGGACGACGGGAAATAGAGAACGCTCTCCAGCCCCATCACCTGCGTCAGGTCATGATAGAAATAGCCCGCCTCATCGGCATCCTTTAGTATGAAGAGCACCGTCCGCGCCGTGCGCAGAGCCATCGAGGCAAACGCCATAGGCGCCGAAGACGCCACAAGCCCCTCCAGCTGAACGGTTGAGACAGAACTGTCATCCAACATCCCAGCCAACGCCGCCACCTGCGGCAGCGCAGCATACATTTTCTGCAAATCCCTTATATCCATTGTAGTCGGTGAAACGGCACACGCCAAATACGTAATACAATCCAACAGGCTTACATACCCCGAGGTATAACAGCCGCAAAGGTAGTCATTTTCAGTCAAAACACAAAACTTCGGCATAACGTCAAAAGGCCAAATTTGTCGAACGAACGTTCAAAAAAGCAAATAAATCAGAATAAAATACGTTACAGTTTGGCGATTAAAGGCGTTTGATGTATCTTTGCAGAAGATAGACTGCACTCGGCAATTTGTGAACAAGTTCACATTGCGCTCATTTGCACTATCTTTGTAGTGTAATAAGAACAAAATCTGAAGAAACATGCACCCAAGCGACAGTATCATAATCATCCCGACATATAACGAGAAGGAGAACATCGAGAAAATCATTCGGGCGATTTTCGCGCTCGAAAAGAGTTTCCACATACTCGTCATCGACGACGGCTCGCCCGACGGAACGGCCGCCATTGTCCACCGCCTGATGGACACGGAGATGGCCGACCGCCTCTTCATCATAGAGCGCAGCGGAAAGCAGGGACTGGGAACGGCCTATATCGCCGGCTTCCGCTGGGCGCTGGAGCACGGCTATGACTACGTCTTCGAGATGGACGCCGACTTCAGCCACGACCCCAACGACCTGCCGCGGCTCTACGCCGCATGCCATGATGAGGGCTACGACGTGGCCATCGGCTCCC